>CABSNX010000024.1 GCA_902479205.1 uncultured Collinsella sp.
GTCGGCAGCGTCAGATGTGTATAAGAGACAGCCCACGACCTCAAGACGCCGCTCACCGTGCTGCGCGCCAACGCCGACTTCGTGGCGGAGGAGCTGGAAGACGAGAAAGACGCCGAAATCGCGGCCGCCGCGCGCGACATAGCCGGCAGTGCCGAAAGGCTCGACGGCTACGTGCGCCTGCTCATCGAGGCCTCGCGCGGGTCCGGCGGGGCGGAGAGGGCCCCCATGCGGCCGGCCGAGCTCTGCGAACAGGTCCTCGCCGAGGCCGCCCAGATCGCCCGGGCGCGAGGCGTGACGCTCGACGCGGCCACGGGCCCCGCTGTCGCGGGCGCGCCCGAGGCCCCGCTCGACCGAACCGCCCTGGCGCGAGCCGCCGCGAACCTCGTGGCCAACGCCGCCGAGCACGCGCGCTCGCGCGTGGCGGTCTCCTGCGACGTCGTGGGCGGATACCTCGTCATCGAGGTCGCTGACGACGGACCGGGCTTCTCTCCCGCCGCCCTCGAACGCGGCTGTGAGCGCCTCTTCACAGACGACTCCTCCCGTTCCTCGCGCGACGGAGGCCGCCACTACGGACTCGGCCTCCACGCCGCCTCCGAGGCCGCGAGCGCCCACGGAGGCTCCGTCTCGCTCGCCAACAGCCCCTCAGGCGGCGCGGTGGCCACCATCGCGGTCCCCCTGTGAGGGCCTGACGGCTCAGGCCCTCACACCGGCGTGCCTCGCAATCAAACGCTTCCCGGATAATAATGCCCGTTGCAGGGATCGCCCTGTCTAGTCGCCGCCATGTGCATGAGCATGTCAGCGATGCGAGTCGCCATCTCGTCCGCCGCTGCACGGATGTTTGTTGATGTTCACTAAGAAGTGGTCCGAGTGATCACTGGGAAATAAGCACCGTGAGCACGAAAGATTGAGCAGTTTAAGCAAGAGGGCCGCGCCCCGGGGACTTGCCGAATCTGCCCACGGCGCCAACCTCGTCCATCTCCATGGAGCTACCTCCCCTTGACGGCGCTAAGCGGCTTCGGCTCGAAGTGCTCGTCGCGCTCGACGGCGGCGAACCCCATCTGGCGGTTCAGCTCGGCCATCTCCTTGATGCTGAAGTAGCCGAGCTCGTCGTCGTAGCCCTCGACGAGGCCGAATGCCTCGTCCGTGCCGTCGAACTCGAGCAGCCACCAGTCCCATCCGTTCACGCACGAGAAGTAGTGGACGTATACCGTGGGGTCTTCCGCGCCGTCTTGCTCATAGAGCCTCGGCAGCCCCTCCGCAATCTCCCTCGTCATCAGCTCCTGCATGTCTTCCTCCGTTTCCGGGCACGCTGCCCTGAACATCTCGCCCCTGCGGGCAAAGCCGAATGGCGACGCCGCGCGTCGTCGTCGGCTTTGCTCCCTGCAAAGCCTCACCGGAGCGAAGACGGGTCAAGGGAGTCCATGACGACCTCCACCAACCGGAGCGGAGCGGAGCGGAGGTTTGTGCGGGGTCTCATGGGCCCCTTGACGCGGCGTAGCGGAGGTGCCACCCACGTAACGGATACGAGGTCATGACCGGCGAATGCCACCGAAACGCTTGAAATCATTGGTCAAGACTGAAGAGAGGCGGCCGCCCCTAACGGACGGCCGCCTTAGCGAGCCTTACTAATTCGGTTCTGGTATATGATCCGAGACGCCCGCCAGGCAAATCCCGACAATCCTAGTGATAGTCGTTTGCGAAGGAGCCGTAGAAGAGCGCCTTACAGTCGACATCGCTGTAGCCCATCACGGCATCCTGCACATCGGATCGCAAGAGGTTGAGCACCTTGTACACGCCCTCGCCCATATCCCCGACGAAGAGTACCTGCTTGAACACATCGGGATAATCGCGCAGATAGGTCACATAGCCCCTAAGCTTTGCTAGCGTGTCGCCGAGGAACTCGCCATGAGGGTCAACGATCGACGGTTTGACTGTCCCGTCACCGTCCTTCACGAAAAAGAGGAAGTCCGGATGCAGGGCCTTACGCCCCACCGAAGACATGTACGGGATCGAGAACGCCTTGGCAGACATGCTGCCCGACGGGTTGCGATAGAAGGCGACCGTGCGGCTCTTCGCCAACTCGTTCTTAACGATAAAGTCTTCGACCGGGTTCAGGTCGAGCGGGCAGAGGCCGTCCTCTTTCTGCACGATATGGCGTGGATACTTGGCGAAGTTGTCCGACGTGCTGGTGGATGTGGGCCACTCTATCTTTGTGAGGCGCTTGCCCTCGGTTTCACGGGCCAGCTCGTCGTAGCGCTGCTTCGCGGCATCGTTGAGGTAATCGTAATCGCCAGATCCATCGACCTTATCGAAGTATCCCTTTCGGCATTGAGCCGCCCAGCCCTCGAGCGCATCAACGATGGCCTGCGTGCGCACCGCTGCGGCAAGGCGCAGGTCGCACTCGGGGCGCCCAAGCTCCTTGAAGTTGACGCGACGATACTCATTCGCAAACTCCTTAGTGAAATGCATGTCGGCGTCGCGGGCGGCCTTCTTGAGGCCCTCGGCGTCCGTGCGGGCTTCTTCCTGCTCCCGCTCTTCGGATTCGTTAAGCTTATCGAGCGTGATCTTGACGGTCTCGGCAAATTCAACATCGTAACGGGCATCACGGTACTCGTCCTCGTTGGCGACGATGAAGCCCTTGAGCTTCTGGACAAACTGCTTGTTCACATCCGCCGCGGCGTTGGTGTCGAGGCCGGTCTCGACGAGCAGGGTCGCCGTCTTGAGCAGGCTCTGGAACTCGTTGCGGGCCTTCTTGGGGATACGCTGCACGGGAATTGAGGCAAAGGCAGCACGGATCCCCTCCCATTCCTCGCGCGTGAAGGACTGCTCGCGCCTGGTGGGTGGCTTGGGCTTGGCCATGGGGATGGGCTTCGCGATAGGCGTCGGCCGGACCGGCTCGGGATGCATGCCCTCCGGTTCGGCAGGCGCAGCGACGCCTTCACCGGCAGCATCAGCAAGGGGAGACGGCTCCTCTTCCGAATCCGTGCCGCCGCTGGCCCGGATGACAGAGGCGAGGGACGGCTGGGCGCCCTGCATGTCCAGGGGCTCTTGGGCCGCAAGGCCCTCCAACGTCGGTTGGTAGCCAGGTTGCGTCCGACGGGCGACCTCGACAGCCTTCTTGTTCTCCTCGTATGCCCTAAGCTCCTGCTGGTACTCCTCATTGGACTTTGGCTCGGCAGCCGTGATGGTCACGGGGTTGAGAACGATGTTCTGTTTGCCGATGGAGCTCTCGCCCATGTCGTCCTTGCGGCCCATGAGGTAGTCAACCACGTCCTGAGTGCTCTCGGGATTGAACTGGGGCAAGTAGCAGGCGACGGAATTCAAAAGGTCATCGGATTCGATGCGCCGCGCAAGTGGGGTGCGTACCATACGCCCCACGAGCTGTGCGATATAGGTCGAGTCCGAACGCCTGCGCTGCGAGAAGATGACCTCCGCTCGTGGGCAGTCCCATCCGTTGGAGACGGCCTCCTTGGCGAAAAGCACGCGGACGCTCGAGGTGTCCTGAACGAACTCGGGCTCTACATAGCGGATAAGGTATTTTCCCGCCGCGATGTCCTTGTGCTCGCCGAAGACATTGGCAAACGACATCGCCTCAGAAAGGCCGGGGACCAGGCCCGTGATCTGGTCGCACATCTCAGCCAGGGCCGAGCCGCTCACGTTGTCCGCCGCTTGGATGAGCAGCAGCGGGTTGACGGGACTCTCGCCCTCGCGGGCACAGTACTCACCCCACTCGTTGCAAGCCAGGGCATAGCGCTCGCACGCCATAGTAAGGTATTGGTGCTCGACCGGGTCGTCCTTCTCTGGCACGCGCAACTCGATGATGTCCTTGAGCAGACCTGACTCCTGGACCTCGCGAGGGGTCACAGCGACCTTCGGCATACGCACGCGATCGGCGCGCTGGTCCATGGCCGCCTCGAACCTCTGCGGCGTGGCAGAGACCCCGACGACGATGGGCATCGCCGCACGGCCGTCGAGCCCATCAATGAGGCTGGCGTAGATCGTCGCGGTGCCGCGCTCGCTCGAGGCATTGGCCCCCAGACCGCGATGGGCCTCGTCTATGAACAGATAGAGGTTACGCTCCGGGTCCCTGATGGTGCGGTCAAGGATGTCCCAGAACACGCGGCCGGAGTTGGCCTCACCACCCTTGGTGAGCAGACCATTCTTGCTGAGTAGGTCCTTGCTGAGGAAATAGACGTGGCGCGGCTCGAGAATGTCGTGCGCGGCTCCGAAGTCGTTGGCAATCGTGACCAGGTGGCGCCTGTCAAGGATGCTGTCTGCCAGCTTGTCCGCCACGTTGGAGAAACGCACACTCGTCTGCTCGTTCAGGCTCGGGGAATCCGAGAGCCAAAGGACCGCGGCGTTCTCGTCGGGCACGAGGCCGAGGTCGTCGTCTCCGAAGAAGAGCGCTTCGATCGTCGCTGCGCACATGACCGTTTTGCCCGACCCCGTGGGAGATGCGAGGCATATCGAGGACAGCTCGCCGTCCTGCTCGTAGCGTCGGCGCATCGACTGCAACTTGTTCGCCAGGGTCGCGACCGCACCGGCTTGGAAATCCTTAAGTTCGACTCTCATGTTTACCTCACCGCATCCTCGGCGGCAATCTTGAACGATTGCAGGTAGTTCTCGTACAGGCGGACGACGTCGAGCCCAGGCAGTTGTGCCTTGACGGAGGCGTATCGAGCCGTGTCGTCCGTGATCACATATGCGCACCCTATGCTGGCATTCTGCTTGACGGCGTCTATGAAAGCGCCGACCGAAGCAAAGTCGAAGAGGACGGCGTAGGCGTCGGCCATGGCAAAGCCCGGCTGCTCGTGCTTGATGATGCTGCCACGCGAACCAGCGCGCAGCCAGAGCAGGGGCGCGATCTCCTCGAAGGCCACGCCCAGCTCGACGGCGTCCGGGTCTTCGTAGGTGAGGTCAAAGAAGACGGCGTTTTCCTCGAAGCCGTCGGCCATGGGGAACTCGTCGGTGAACTTGTAGTCACCCTTGATGGAATCGCCCTCGGGCGTCTTGCCCGTGATGGCCGCCGTGACGCGTGGTTTGGTAACGTACTGGCAGATGCCCAGCGCCTCCCATTCGGGGTCGCCCTGGCGAAGACCGCGCTTGGTGAGCTTTTTGGATTCGTCCTCGGAGACCTCGTTATTCGTTACGCTGATGGAGCGCCTGCGCCCGCCGTCCTGATGGTTCAAGCGCATGACGGCATGTGCCGTGGTGCCCGATCCTGAGAAGAAATCGACTACAAGGGCGTCGGGCTTGTCGGCAACAACGGAAGCGATTGAGAGCTCGGTCGCATAAAGGGACTTTGGAAATGTGAAGCGCCTATCGCCGATGAACTTTTTGATATATCGGCTCCCGTATTCACCGGCAGAGAACTGCGTGCCACTCCAAACAGTTGTTGGAATGGCAGAGCGCTCTCCCTGCTCTTCGAGAAGCAAGGACCCATCCTCAGCCTTGCCGATGAGTTTAATTTCTCCATTCTTGAGACGCTCCTCTTGGGAATCTCCTAGGTAAAGGAGGGAGTACCGATCACTCTTTTTGTTGTACTCACCTACTTTTGCGCACCCGCGATCAAGCTTGGCCTGTAGAGCATTCTGGGAGATCCTCCAAGTCGCCTCTCGGCCATCGGTCCTAATAGGCCAAACTGCCCTGAGACCCGTTTTTGTCGGTATCTTTGTCCAGTCTTGTTCAAGGGGGAGAGAAGCGCCGAGCTCCTTAATTGTCGCGGTCTCCTCATCGATATAGATGGGATAGAAGAGGTTCGGCCTTGCGGTGCGAGCGGCATTGGGACCGCCCCTCAGCAGCCGCTCCCAACGTACTTTACGTTGGGAGCGGCTGCTCGACGCGTCATCAGCCACTTTTTCCTCAAGTTCTCCGAACTCAACGGAATAGAGTCTGCGGTCCACTTGGCACGGCGCGGCGGTGCCAAAAAAGCAAAAGACAGCGTACTCGTCAGCTCTCTTGAACTGGTTGCCGCGGGCAACCCCGTTCTTGTTTATGGTGATTGAAACCGTCTGGATGCCGGTCGCGTTGGGAAAAACGCTCTCTAAAAGAAGCTCAAGCCTTGCGTACTCCTTCTCGTCGATCGTCACGATGAGTACGGAATCGTTGGGGTTGAGCAGCTGCCTGGCGAGCTTGAGGCGGCGCTCCATGAAGGCAAGCCACTTGGAGTGGCGATAGGCGTCGGAGCCGTCGACGTAATCGTTGTTGTATTTCCAGTCGCGGGCGCCAGTGTTATAGGGTGGGTCAATATATATGCAGTCCACTTTGCCTGCATAGGCAAAGGCCAAGGTTTCAAGAGCATGGTAGTTTTCGCCGTTAATGACTACTTGATAGGGCTTATCGCCAGCGCGCTCGACACGCCCAGTCTCTTTGAGGCCAGCATAAATCGGCTGGTCATATTCAGCAACAGGCACGACATCGTCGACAGCAACGGAGCGGGGCTCACAATCGTTTTCGTCATATGAGGGCGATTGATATGGCTTTAGATCAGCAACCCCCCCCCGAACGGCATTTACCAACCATAGCAGTTGGGAGCTAGAGTCCTCTTTTTTACCACGCTCGGGAAGCACCTGTACGACATCGCCCTCCATGATAGGTTTGCCATAAAGGCGAAGTCGCTCTGGACGGTTGTGTTCAAATACAAGCCCAAACTGGCGCTGCGCAGCAAAGGCGCGGATGTCGGCAGCGAGCTGACGATCGCCCAGCTTGACAGCGCGATCAACAAGGTTCTGAACGACCGCTTGCGCCGTCTGAGACATCACTTCTCCCCCTTGCACTTCTCGTCAATCCATTCGCGCAGGACTTTAGCCACCGTCTTATCCTGGCGCGCGGCATAGGACTTAAGAGCCCGCTTATCCTCGCGGGTTATCGAGAGCGTGAACTTATCTAGCTCCCTTTCGGCATGAACAGCCTGACCTTCCTCCATGATCGCCCCTCCGAATTGACCTGTTCTACGTTCCTTAATTGACCGAAATCATTTTACTTCAGAATACGTAATTACGTAATTACGTATTCAAATTTGAGCCATGCATCACTCAATCACTAGTCAGTATTCGTTGACGAATCGTTGGGGATAACGAATATATCGAGGTAGACAGTCGTTTTTACCGTCTGCGAGTACCAGCAAATCGATACTCAAAACGTCGTGAGTACATTTTGAGTACCAGTCCGAGCGGCCTCTTGCGGGCGGACGCGATCTGCCGGTCAGCATTAATTGAAATAAATTGATGGCGTTGCTTCGGTAATTGAAAACACTTTATAAAATACCAGCAAACAATAATCCCAGCTAAACAGCTTGAGAGATTGCGTGGCTGGTTTGCATGTACCACATACACCACAATGCACAAGCATCCATGGCACGCAAATAAAAAACGAGGGAGGCCGCATCCGACCTCCCTCGCAAAGGGCTATTTACTATTCCCACTCAATCGTCGCGGGCGGCTTGGACGTGATGTCGTAGCACACGCGGTTGGCGCCGGGAACCTCGGCAACGATGCGGCCAGAGATGCGGGCCAGCACGTCGTAGGGCAGCTTGGCCCAGTCGGCGGTCATGGCATCGCTGGACTCGACGGCACGCAGGATGATCGGGCGCTGATAAGTGCGCTCGTCGCCCATAACGCCGACGGACTTGATGTCGGGCAGGACCGCGAAATACTGCCAGCAGCTGTGCTCGGAGTTGCGCTCGCCGGTCTGCTCAAACAGACGCTGGTTGTAGGCGTCGAGCTCCTCGCGCACGATAGCGTCAGCGTTCTTGAGGATCTCGAGTTTCTCCTTGTCGACCGCACCGATGATGCGGATGGCCAGACCCGGGCCCGGGAAGGGCTGACGGAACACGATGTGACCCGGCAGACCGAGCGCCAGACCAAGTGCGCGGACCTCGTCCTTAAAGAAGTGGTCGAGCGGCTCAATAAGGTCGAAGTGCACGCCCTCGGGGAACGGGATCAGGTTGTGGTGGCTCTTGATGGTTGCCGTCTTGCCGCCCGTCTTGCGAGCGCCGGACTCGATGATGTCGGGGTAGATGGTGCCCTGAGCCAGGTACTTGACCGGCTTGCCATCGGTCTCGAGCTGCTGCGCCACGGCGAAGAACTCTTTCCAGAACTGCGTACCGATGATGCGGCGCTTCTCCTCGGGCTCGGTCACGCCGGCCAGAAGCTCGGCATAACGGTCCTCGGCGTGGACGTGGATAAAGTCGACGTCAAACTGCTTGGTGAAGACCTCCTCCACCTGCTCGGGCTCACCCTTACGCAGCAGGCCGTGGTTGATGAACACGCAGGTCATCTGCTTGCCCACGGCGCGAGCGCCCAGCGCAGCCACGACGGAAGAGTCGACGCCGCCGGACAGGGCCAGAATCACGCGGTCGTTGCCGACCTTCTCGCGGAACTCGGCCGTCATGGTCTCGACCAGGTTGTCCATGCTCCAGTTGGGCTCCAGGCCGCAGATCTCAAACAGGAAGTTGCTCAGCAGCTGCTGACCGTACTCGGAGTGCTTGACCTCGGGGTGGAACTGCGTGGTGAAAATCTTGCGCTCGACGCACTCCATGGCGGCAACCGGACACACGTCGGTGCTGGCGGTAACGGTAAAGCCCTCGGGCACCTCGGACACGGCGTCGCGGTGGCTCATCCACACGGTCTGCTCCATGGGCGTGGAATTAAAGAGCTTGGCGCCGGCCGTGCGCGTGATGGTGGCGCGACCGTACTCACCCACCTCGGAGTGGCCGACCTTGCCGCCGAGCGTCACGGCCGTGATCTGATGGCCGTAGCAGAAGCCCAGGACGGGAAGGCCCAGGTCAAAGATGGCAGGATCGATGGACGGAGCGTCCTCGGCATACACGGAAGCCGGGCCGCCGGAAAGGATGAGCGCGGAGGCGTTCATCTCGCGAATCTCGTCGGCCGAGATGTCGCAGGGGACAATCTCGGAATACACGTTGAGGTCGCGGACGCGACGGGCAATGAGCTGACCGTACTGCGCACCAAAGTCGAGTACGAGGACCTTTGCGGAAGCCTTTTGATCCATGGTTTCCCCCTCTTGTTGGCGGGGAGCCGGTGCCCACCCGCGCGAATAAACGAAAACAACTTTCATAGTGTACACGTTATATGGGGTTTCTCGTCCCTCGCAGCCATCAGCGCACGGCAAACGCACGACCTGGGCGCCTATTTGACGGCAATTGAAGTGTCACCAGACGTTACAGATGATGTAATACGTTTGAACATTGGACGCCCTGTGCCACAATACTGCCGAACGGCTCCGCCTCTGCGGCGGCAAATACGATAGGAATACCAGCATGAAGCGCATCCTTCTCATCGCCACGGGCGGCACCATCGCATCGACCGAGGACGGCAACGGCCTCTCCCCCGCCCTGACCGGTGAGGAGCTCGCCCAGAGCGTCCCCGAGATCTCGGGCCTCTGCGAGCTTGACGTGGTGCAGCCCATGAACATCGACAGCACCAATATGCGCCCCAGTGACTGGATGCGTATCCGCGACGTCATCGTCGAGGGTTATGCCGACCACGACGGCTTCGTGATTCTGCACGGCACCGACACCATGAGCTACACCGCGGCAGCGCTTTCCTACCTGATTCAGGACAGCCCCAAGCCCATCGTGCTCACCGGCTCGCAAAAGCCCATGGGCAACCCCTTTACCGACGCCAAACTCAACCTGTACCAGAGCCTGCTCTATGCGCTCGACGAGCACTCGCACGACGTCTCGATCGTGTTTGGCGGCGTAGCCATTGCCGGCACGCGCGCCCGCAAACAGCGCACGATGAGCTTTAACGCGTTCATTAGCGTCAACTATCCGCCCATCGCCTATATCCGCAACGACCGCATTGTGCGCAACGGGCTTCACGGCACGCATCAGGGCGAAAACCCGGTGCGTTTCTACGACAGCATCGACCCGCGCGTATTTGTACTCAAGCTTACGCCTGGCGTAAACCCTGGCATCCTGGACGCCCTTGCCGATAGCTACGATGCCGTGATTCTGGAGACCTTTGGCATTGGCGGTATCCCCGAGTTTGGTGAGTCGGGCGAGTCGTTCCAAGAGGCAATTTTCCGCTGGGTCGATTCGGGCCGCACCGTCGTTATGACCACGCAGGTCCCCGAAGAGGGCCTCGATCTGGGCGTTTATGAGGTCGGCCGTGCTTACGCCGACCATCCGGGCATTCTGCGCGGCGACGACATGACCACCGAGACGCTCGTGGCCAAGACCATGTGGGCACTCGGCCAGTCACGCGATGCCGCCAAGATCCAGCGCCTGTTCTACAGCCAAGTCAACCACGACCGCATCCCGATGGCGTAATTCAGTTGTCGACGGGTATCCCCTATTCGATACCCTCGAGAAGCTCTGACACCGTCATGCCGAGTGCGGGCGCGATCTTAAATAGAACCTTGAGCGTGAAATTTGCCGTCCCGTCTTCGATTCGGTCGAGATAGGGTCGGCTGATTCCTGTCGCCACACAAAAATCAACCTTGGAGATACCGAGGTCCCTGCGTGTCTCTTCGACCCGCCTGCCAAGAATCTGTTTCGCACGTTCGTCCATGCAGCCGAGTTTGAAATGGAGCCGAACATAAACGTAAACTATAGTTTACGTTTTGCCGAATACACAGGAGTTTTCTATGTCGGGTTCTTCGGTCCGCATGTACCGAGCCACGCTTCGCACAAACAGCGCGCCGCCCAAGCTCGTCGTCGTTGAAGCAGAATTCCTTTCGCCCGATGAGCGCACAGCATTTGCATTGCTATCAAGTCGCGTCGCCGCCGTTCTGGTCCCTTGCCCGGCGCAAGGTGAACTTGCCATCCAATGCCAAGCGCACAGCTGCTCGCTCAATCAGGCTGCCGTAATCGCAACCAGCCAACACGGTCTGCCCCTTCTCCTGGAAGCCGGTATCGCACTTGCCCTTCGCGGCGCCGGATACGAAAACGAGACCGCCGCCGACATGGTCTTTAAACCACGATCGAGCGGCGGCCTCGCAGCAGCCATTGAATATGCGTGCAGGCTCGTTGCCTAAAAGGACAAGCTAGAAACCAAAGCCAAAGCCCGTTCCAGTAATCGCCGAATACATAAAGTAGACGTTGATTACGTTGAGGAACACGCCCGTGATGCAGCCGTTGCGCAGGTAGCGCTCGCACACGATGCGCGCCATGGCGGCGGAGTCATCATTGTTTTTAGCTTGACGTCCCGCCGTAAAGTATGTCGCCACGCTCAGCAGCAGGTTGAGCACCGGCAGCGCCAGCAGCTCGTAGCTCTTGCCCCAGCGCGTCACCTCGCCAGCGGCGTTAAACTTCGTTGCCACCTCGGGGCCAATGTTGGGGATCACAAACGCTGCGACCACCAGCGGAAGAACCGCAAGCACCAGCAGCGCGATGCCCATGTAGCCGGCTTTTTTACCATATTTAAACATATGCGTCGTCCTTACACGTTAAAGCGGAAGTGCACGACGTCGCCATCGGCCATGACATAGTCCTTGCCCTCAATACGCAGCTTGCCGGCGGCCCTGGCGCCCTGCTCACCGCCGAGCTCGATGTAGTCGTCATAGCCAATGACCTCGGCCTTAATAAAGCCGCGCTCAAAGTCGGTGTGGATGACGCCGGCGGCCTGCGGGGCGGTCGCACCCTGACGAACCGTCCAGGCCTTGACCTCCATCTCGCCGGCTGTAAAGAACGACTGCAGGCCGAGCAGCTTGTAGGCTGCCTGCGCAAGCACGTCCAGGCCGGGCTGCTCCAGGCCCAGGCTCTCCAGGTAGTCGGCCGCGTCCTCGGGATCGAGCTCGGAAAGCTCGGCCTCGATCTTGGCGCAGATCGGCAGCGGCTTGACGCCATCGATGGGCGCCAGGTCCTCGTTGAGCATGTCCTCGTCCACGTTGGCCACATACAGGATGGGCTTCATGGTGAGCAGGAACAGGCCCTTGGCAGCGGCGCGCTCCTCGTCGGTCATCTCCATGGACGCGGCGCGCTTGCCCTCGTTGAGCCAGGCGAGTAGGCGCTTGGCGACCTCAAACTTGGGCATGAGCTCCTTGTCGCGCTTGGCCTCCTTCTCGAGCTTAGGCAGCTGCTTCTCGAGCGTGCCCATGTCGGCCAGGATAAGCTCAGTCATGATGGTGTCGGCGTCACCGGCGGGGTCGACGAACTCGCCGGTGCGGCCCACCTCGCGCATAACGTTGGGGTCCTTAAAGTAGCGCACGACCTCGCAGATGGCGTCGGTCTCGCGAATGTTGGCCAGGAACTGGTTGCCCAGACCCTCGCCCTCGTTAGCGCCCTTCACCAGGCCTGCGATGTCGACGAACTCGACCGTCGCCGGCACAATGCGGCCCGGGTTAACGATGTCGGCGAGCTTTTGCAAGCGGTTATCGGGCACGTCGACGATACCCACGTTGGGGTCGATCGTGGCAAACGGGTAGTTGGCGGCAAGGCCGGTCTTTTTGGTAAGCGCGGTGAACAGCGTCGACTTGCCCACGTTGGGCAGGCCCACGATACCGATGGAAAGGGACACGACAGCTCCTTTTGGTACAAGCATTTCAAACTGCATAAGTATAGCGCCGCCGCAGCATCTGGGCGAACCCAGACGCCACGGCGGCACGAATGAAGCAGAGATAGGGGTCGCTGACTAGTCTGCGAGCTTTTCCACCTGATCGAGCATCTTGTCAAGCTTGGCCTTTGCCTCGGCTTTTGCCTTTTGGACCTCTTCGTGGGCTTTGGCCTTCTGGGCAGCCTTTTCCTCGGCTTCGGGATCGACGACGACCAGATTGGACGCGTCATGCTCAACCAACTTGAGCGCATGCTCGGGGCACACCTTGACGCAGGCACCGCAGCCCAAACAATACGTGGACTCCAACGCAAAGCGGCCGCTTCCCACCAAATCGCAGGCGAACGTAGGGCATACATTGACGCACTCGCCGCACGACGTGCACTTGTCAAAATCGCATTCCGGCGTGCTCACCTGCATGTTCTGGGCAAGCTCGGGGTGGTTTTGCAGCGTCGAGAGCACCAGCTGCCGCCCGTGCGTGAGCGAACGGCGACGCTTGGTCGTCGTGGTGCCGCACATGGTGTTGAGCGTGCGCTCCAACTGAGTAATCTGATGGCGATGGGCTTTGAGCTTCTGCGTCACCGAGGCCAGCGCCGCCGTTGCCGGGTTGAGCTTGGTCACGGTAAGGCCCGTGGTGCGGGCGATCTTTTCCATGTACTCCTTGCGCTCGTACTCGCGGCGCTTATGGCACTTGAGGCTCTTGGGGTCGACCTCCAGACCCATGCCCGTGCCAGACCACTCCTCGGCCTTCGCAATTGCCTCGCCCAGAATGTCCTCACCGCCGGTGTTGCGGCATTTATCGCACACGCCCAACGGCAGGTACACACTCACGTTGGGATAGTCGGCCAGTACCGAGAACCAGGTCTCGGCCGTAATATCACCCACACAGGCAACGACGACTTCGTTTTCGCGCGGCATGCGCTTAAGGGCGCGCGTGCAGGTGACGTAAGCGGTCTCGTGACTCGTAGCCGCCGAGACAATATCGTCATACAGGTTTTTGGGCGCCAGACGCGGCGAGATGATCGCCTCGGTCGGACAGGCAGCGGCGCACAGGCCGCACTTGCGACAGGAGTCGAGGATCTCGATGGCGTCTTCCTCGACCTCGATAGCGTTGACCGGGCACACGTCCATGCACGCGGTGCAGCCGCTCTTTTCGTTTTTGCAGGTCAGGCACGGAATGGTGTTGCCGCGCGGACGCTCCTTGTAGTCGGCAGGATTCCACTGCGGCGCCGACGGATCGAGCGCGTCGGTCACACCGCCAAGCGGGTTTTTAAGAAAGTCGAAACCCTTGCTGATCTCGATAATGTCATCAAACAGATCGTGTTCCTGCGCCATGCGCGGCCCCTCCCTGAGCAGTGCAAACAAGCAAGAGATAATGATACGCTATCGGCCCGTGCCTCGGGCAAATTACACGCGGAGCATCTTTGCGGCAAATAGCCTATGGCCTATCGCCGCCTCGATTGCACAAGGTCAATCAAGCGCCAAGCTATGCCTCGCACATGAGCTGCACGAGCTTTTGTTTGGTCACCTTGGCCTGCTCGTTGGCCATATTACGCTCATTTCTAAAGACCGCATTTGCAACACTCTGCAGATCGGCATCGGAAATCTCGCCAAGACCCAGCTCCTCGAGCGTCGTCGGCAGACCAACGCGCTGGCAAAACTCGAGCACCTGATCAAGCTCGGGCGCACGCTCCAGGCGCAGCTGCACCACCAGGCCAAATGCCACGGTCTCGCGGTGCATAGCCCTGCACTCGGGCAGAATCGTTAGACCGTTGGCGATGGCATGCGCCAACGCCAAGCCACCGCTCTCAAAGCCGACGCCTGAGAGCAGAATATTGCACTCGATCAGGCGCTCAACCGCCGGCGATGTACGCACCTTTTTGAGATCGCGCTTGGCAGCGATACCGCACTCCATGAGTGTGTCGTAGCAGGCACGCGCCGCGACCAGGGCCAAGTGCCCCGGCGCGCCGCCGTGCTCGTTGGCGCCGTGCACCGCGGCGCACGAACGCGCCTCGAAGTACGTTGCCAGTGCATCGCCCATACCAGCAACCGTCATGCGCAGTGGGGCCGCCGCGACCACGTTGGTATCGACCACGACCAGGTCTGGATTCTTCTCGAGCATCAGGTAGCGGTCGAACGACCCATCCTCGTGATACAGCACCGAAATCGCGCTGCACGGACCGTCCATCGAAGCCGCCGTGGGGCATACACACAACGGCAACTCGGCATAAAAAGCAACGGCCTTGGCGATATCGAGCATCTTGCCGCCGCCAATACCCACCACCATGTCACAATACTCGGCCTGGGCTTCCTTAGCCATTTTTACAACGGCCTCTTCCGTACACGGACCGTCATAAATCTTAAAGAACGGCTCGCTCAGATGGTCGTCCAGAAATCCATCGACGATCTGCTTACACAGCCGATCCTCGGTGCCCTGGTCAAACAAGACATAGGCAGCGCAGCCCAACCATGACAAATACCTGCCCTGACGCGAGAGCTCGCCTGGTCCCTGAACATATCGTCCGGGACCGCCATAAACCATGGGAAGCGCCATACGCTGTCTCTTA
>CABSNX010000025.1 GCA_902479205.1 uncultured Collinsella sp.
CGGTCTCGTGGGCTCGGAGATGTGTATAAGAGACAGGCGAAGCATCCGTCCATGCTCGTCTCGAGGCAGCGAGGCATAGAGCGCCACGGTGCGACGAACGGCGCCATCGCCCTGGCAATGCAAGGAATATCGGAAGCCGTCAGCATCAATTGCACGCAGCTCGTTCTCAATCAGATCCCACTCTGGCTCCTCGACGACCGTCTTGCCGGCAGCGCCCGCATCGGCCGAGTCCTCATAGGGGTCTATCATCTCGGCAAGCCCCGCCCATACGCCGCGATCGGTCATACGGTTGAAGCCAGAAAAACGAACGAACGGTCCCCGGAAGCGCTCTCGCGCCTCGCGGGCATATGCCAGATTTGCACCGGCGCCCACCGGCTGCGACATCATAGAGACGCGAACCGTCAGCTCACCAGATTCCTCACGGCGAGCCATTTCGTCGGCAAAGCCGTAGTAGTCATCAAACGCCATTTCCTTGATGGCGGTAACGCCACGCTCGTTAAGCATACTCATGTAGTCCGAATACCCGGCACGTACCTCGGTCAGCGCAAGGAAATCACTCATCATGCGCCAGATCTTCTCGGCATAGCACGCCTGAGGTGTAAAGCCGTATCGCGCACTGGCGGCAGCATTGAGAACGCAGGTCTCCGCACCCGATGTAAAGCAGACGACGGGGATATCGCCAAAACAATCGTCAAACACAGCTGCTGTATTTGCGTTCTCGGCATCCGATGCCAACGTTTCGGGTAGGTTGTGGCCAAAAGCCGCCGCGCAATCCGGATGATCTTCTTTCCATGCACGCAAGAGCGACACGGCCTCTTTGGCATCAGCGATGCCGGACAGATCAGACCCCAACGTCCGCAGCGCCCAGCCTGTATAGAAGGTATGTACATCGATCAGGCCAGGCATGACGGTGCGGTCGCCCAGGTCAACTACCTCGTCCGCCTGGGTCAAATACGAAGCGACCTCACACTTGGTGCCAACAGCCTCAATTCGATTGCCACGGACCGCTACGAAACCTTCAAACGGCAGGTCCCCCGTACCGGTAAAGACGCTCTTAGACGTCAGGACCGTCAAACGATCAGACATCACAACCACCTACACTGGAAGCATGCCAGAGATTGCCGTTACAATCACGCCAAAGACGACCATGAAAATGAAGAACTTCCAAATGGTCTTCCACCATTGGCCAAACGAAATCCTAGCCACGGCAAGACCGGCGACCGTCATGCCCGCCACGGGGCTGATGGTGTTGATGGTCTGGTTGGCAAACTGGAGCGCGGTGACGGCCGCCTCGGGATTGAGGCCCATGAGCTCGGTCAGGGGGCCCATAACGGGCATGGTGAGCGCCGCCAGGCCAGAACTCGAGGGAACCAGCAAAGAGAGCAGGCCAAGGACGATATACATAAATGTGGTGTAGACGGCGGCGGGTGCACCGGCAAGCGCGGTAGCGAGCGCCTGGAGGATGGTGTCGATGATCATGCCGCCCTCGGCGATGACCAGAATACCGCGAGCGATACCGATAACGATGGCAGCGTACGCAAAGTCGGCGAGACCCTTAACGAACTCCTCTGCGATCGTCTGCTGGTCAAGGCCGCCCAGGATACCGGCAAGCAAGCCCATGCCAAGGAACACGGCGGAAATCTCATTCATGTACCAGCCCTGGGTAACAAGACCCCAGACGATAATGCCCATACCGCAAGCAAAATCGATAAGCACGAGCTTCTGACGGATAGTGAACTCTTCCTCGATGGAGGCATCGGTCACGGAAAACTCGATACGCTTGAGCTTATCGTCCTCGTACACAATGGACGACTCGGGGTTTTTCTTGACGCGCATGGCGTAGCGCATGGCCCATGCGATACCGACGGCAGTGAAGATGACCCAAGAAACGGCGCGCAGCCACAGTTGCGGATTACCCTCGATGCCAATGATGCCTTGGGCGATCAAAACATTAAACGGGTCGATGGTCGAAGCACAATATCCCAGGTTAGGACCAAGGAAGCAGATGATGAATGCCGTCATCGAGTCATAACCGATACCCATCATGATGGGAATGAAGATGGCATAGAACGGCAGGGCTTCCTCAGACATGCCAAACGTAGTGCCACAAATGGACAGCAATGTCATCGTGATGGGAATGATGAGGATGTCCTTGTTCTTGAGCTTTTTAATCACACGGCTCATGCCGGCATTCAAAGCGTTGGTCTTGGTGATGATCGCGAACGATCCGCCAATCAATAAGACGAACGCAACGACGTCGGCAGCCTCTTGGATACCCTTGGTGGGCGCTTGCAGGACCGCGAAGATATCCTGGCCCAGATTGATGGTCTCACCGGTCTCGGAATCGGTGTAGTTCTTATCGACCTGTTCATAGGTTCCAGCAACGGCGACTTCACGCTCGCCCGCTGCTGTCGAAATCGTCTTGCGCTGATACTGACCAGAGGGAACAATCCAAGTCAGGACCGCAAAGACAACGATCAGCAAGAACATGATCGTATAGACATGCGGTAATTTGAACTTAAAACGTCTGTTTGTCTTCTTCGCCTTCGTATCTGACATAGATACCTCCAAAGAACTCGAGACTGCATCGCATCTCGCTTCAACGTTTACACAATGCAAACGTTCTATGACGTCCCATAGATTACCAGCAGCTTTTTCCTTCATCAAGATAATTTCAAACTGATTGCCGCAACGCGGTTGAACGGTTGTGTTTGCGCCGTGAACGGTATGGAAACGCCCGGTGAGATGATCCACCGGGCGCTTCCATTCGCAATGTCCTAGATGTCAAAAACGTAGCGAGACCCAACGATCCGCTGACGACCGATGATAAACGGCCGCCGCTGCTCCTCGAAAAAGAAGGCTTCCATATAAAACAAGGGTTCGCCAACGGGAACTGCCAACAGCCGAGCGACCTCGGGCGACGCGCACGCGATCTCGAGCGTGCACGGGTCGGTAAACGCGGGCGTGCGGCCCGTTCGGTTGCGCACGAACTCAAAAATTGATTGGTTAGATAGAGGTGCCGTTGATAGATAGGCGTTGTCCTCGTAAACGTATATGTTGTTCTCGAGCATGACGGGGACTCCATCGGCAGTACGTACACGCTCAACGCAAATCAAATCAGTTCCAACGGGAACACCAAAGAACTGCGCTTCGGTAGAATCTGCCGGCAGTATCTTTCTCGAAATGACGCACGCCCCCGGCTCCATTCCGTTAACGCGGCATGCGTCCGAAAAACTCTGGACGTCATCCTTCTGGCGAATCTTGCGCTTAAGCTTGGGGGCATTGACAAACGTGCCTTTCCCCTGCCGCTTCGTTAGATAGCCCTGCTGGACGAGCTCCTCAATAGCGCGTCGCACGGTAACGCGGCCAACTTTATAGCTCTCAGCCAATTCGAATTCGTTGGGTATCCGCGCGCCCGCCTTGTAGGCACCGGAGTTGATTTCGTTTTTAATGATATCAATAACCTGTTGGTACAGCGGTATCGCTGCTTTACCATCAGTTAGCCCTTCAGTCGGTGGCATATACCCTCTCCCAACACAATTAATTTTAAAACGGGCTTAAGGGCATTCAACAAGCCCTTAAGCCCGCATTAGCTTAAAGTATGCTAGGTGTCGCACCAAAATGTTGGCTATTTACTCATCAGACCCGAAAAACGCGCAACTACCGCGCTCCTAAGAAAGCGTGAGCAGCTCCGGCAGCTGGTCGATAATCTTGTCCGCGGCATCCTGGCTAAAGCCAAAGCGCTCCTCGCGCTTGGCAATGACTGTCAGGCCGGCTCGCTTGCCGGCAGTGATGCCAGGCACCGAATCCTCGACGCAGCAGCAGCGATTCGCGGGCAGCCCCAGCAGGTCCAGCGCATGCAGGTAGATGTCGGGCTCGGGCTTGCTCTCCTTAAACTGCTCGCCGCTCACCACATACTCAAAGGCATCCGACAGCCCGCACGCATTGAGCACTTCCTCGATGCTATCCATGGGAGACGAGCTGGCAAGCGCCACGCGAACGCCACGGCGCGGCAGCTCTCGAATCGTATCCACGGCGCCTGGGTTAATCAAAGCCTGATAGTCGCGCGGACGCTCATGCGCCCACTCGTCCCAACGGGCCAACGCTTCCTCGCCAGTGAAATGCCCCTTACCGGCGCGCTCAAACCAATCGACCAGCATATGCAGGAAGAACTGATGCGAGGTACCGACCTGCCCATTCAACTCCTCTTGAGTCAGGCTAAGCCCAAGCTCCTTGGCAAAAGCTGCGGTCTCGCCCAGGTAGTAATACTCGGTATCGACAATGACACCGTCCATGTCAAAGATAACGGCGTCGAACGGAAATGCGGACACGGCACCCTCCCTAACAAAAGGGCGCCTGTAAGCAGGCGCCCGAACCATGCATTATCGGCGATTCTAACCCAGCAGCTTATCCAGCGCCACCGCAATGCCGTCTTCGTTATTATTGGCGGTCACCATCTGGGCTACAGCCTTGACCTCATCGACGGCGTTGCCCATGGCAACACCGGTGCCGGCCCACTCAATCATGGACTTGTCGTTCTGGCCGTCGCCAAACGATACGACCTCGCTGGCATCAATGCCGAGCTTGGGCAGGGCACCCTCGAGCGCACGAGCCTTGTCGATACCGGGCGCCGTGTACTCAAAGTACCAGTCAGCCGTAAACATGCCCGAAAGCGTCTGCTTAAAGGGCGCATACATCTCCTCGTAATGCGCCTGCAGGTAGGCCGGGTCGCCTGCCGTCAGCAGCTTGTCTACGGGATAAGTGTCCACGACCTCATGCAAGCTCTCGACCTCGCGGATCTTAAGGTCGCAGGCATCGCGCTCGTATTTGACAATGTTTTTCTGCGAGCCATCCGGCAGCGTAATCATGCAGTGGTACGAGTCCTCGACATGCAAGTCGCGACCGAGCGAGATCATGGGGATCACATCATAGTTTTGCAGATGATCAATCAGACGGTGCAGCTCGTCAGCCGGCATGGCCTGGTCAAAAAGAACCTCATCGGTCTGAGCGTCCACCACATGCGCGCCATTGAAAGCGACTAGCAGACCGTCATGGTTTTGAAGGTCGAGCTCCTGCGCCAGAGCATGTAGTCCCCATGCGGGACGGCCCGAAGCCAAGATGAGCTTAATACCCGATTCCTGCGCCGCGAGCAGCTTCTCGCGCGTACGCGGGCTGATCACCTTCTGATCGTTGGTAAGCGTACCGTCGATATCCATTGCGATGGCTTTGATTGCCATATATGCCTCCCTGTCATTGAATAACCTTGTCTGAGTCATCATACAGAACAGCCACCGCGACTCCGTTTGCAACGGGAAAAATGTCATATTGTCCCGAACATGAACGGCGTGTGGTCGTGAAGCTTTATCGCTCAGGTCAAATACGTCTGCTAGCGACGCTCATCCGTCGGTGCGCCCTCGACGATCGCGATGCCCGCCGATGCACCTAACGCGCTGGCGCCGGCCTCGATGAATGCGCAAGCCTCTTCGTAATTATGGATACCGCCCGCCGCCTTGATTGCCACGGCATCGCCGAGCACCTCGTGCATCAGCCGCACGTCCTCGAGCTTAGCACCGCCAAAGCTTCTGCCGGTCGACGTCTTAAGGAATCCCGGCTTGGCCTCCAGCGCGATCTCGCATACACGGCGCTTGGCGGCGTCGTCGCCGTCCAGCTTGCACATCTCGACGATTACCTTGTCAGTGATGCCATGCGCGCGACAAAAATCAGCAATGGTAGTCATCTCGCGCTCGATGGCATCAAAATCGCGGTTCTCGATCGACCCCTGATTCAAAACGTAGTCAATCTCGGTAAAGCCACACGCAGCGTATTCCTCAAACCTCGCAAGCTTCTCCTCAAGCGTCATAGTGCCCTGGGGAAAGTCGATAGCGCCGGCAAGGATGATGTCAGAGCCCTCGAGCATGGCGCGGCCCGTCTCGTACTCCTGCAGGTTCGCAAATACGCAGCGAAAGTTGTACTTTAACGCCTTCTCGACATAGTGCTCAAACGTGTCCTCGGGGGCATCGATATAGTCGATGTATTTATTGATGGGTTTGGCAAGCGTCATGCTGGGCCTCCTTGTTCAGGGCCGACAACCGATTCGTGGTTTCACGCGAAAAACCACGTTCAATGTACGCCCGGCATGCAAGGACAGCGTCCGCATTCCGACAAGTGGTATGAAATTAGCCGTAAACGTATAATTTACGGCAGCGAATGGCACCGCACGCGGATGCCGACAGCAAGACATCCCCCCCCCTCAATACACCCTCATGCCCATTTAAATAGCAAGGGGCCCGTATCTGTTGGGATACGGGCCCCTTTCGGCCATGACCTATCTCAGCAACAAAGACTACTTGCGGTGAGCGCGGTAGAACTCGATCGCACCATCTTATCCGAGCCGGGGCACGTTTGCATAGCGTGGCGCGTGACGGTTGCAAAACCACCCCATTTGAAACAAAGGCAAAAAAGTACTTGCAAAGACGCGTTCCGACATATAAGTTGATTAAAGACCGCCGTTGCGGTTTTAAGTAGATCGAGCATATGAAGTTTGAGTTTTAGCGTGTAAGAGAAGGAAGATCGGCAAAGTACAACCCCAAACGCAATGACAACTTAATGAAGTAACTGCCACATGTGAGGCACCCAGGGCATTGCTGTCTCGATTTTGAGCACGATGCCTTCCGCCTTGCATGGGCCGTTCCATCCCGCCCCTGCAGCAACTGCCTCACGGGCTCATTGAAAACCGCATAGCACCCCAACGTCAGCACATCACCCACGGCAAGCACATCACTCACGACAACCAACACATCAACAAACAGCACGAACATCAACCGATTGGAGAAGCCATGACAAACCACCACGCTGAAGACGGCGATAAGAAAAGCATTCTGGATGCCCGAATTGAGCGAGCATATGCAAACGAATATGACGCCGCCTTTGCCGCCGCGACCATCAAGAACTACGCGTCGCTACCGCTCGCGACGATCTTGGCCGACCACCCTCAACTGCTGAAGCGCTGCACAAAGATCATGGGCGACCCCGACATTCGCAAGCTGACAGACCCCTATGCCCCAAAACGCGACAACGATTCGTACGTTCTTACCGTAGGCTGCCTAGCCCATATGCTTACGGCGCTCG
Source organism: uncultured Collinsella sp. (assembly GCA_902479205.1). Taxonomy (GTDB): domain Bacteria; phylum Actinomycetota; class Coriobacteriia; order Coriobacteriales; family Coriobacteriaceae; genus Collinsella. The sequence continues at coordinate 7,129 of CABSNX010000025.1, forward strand.
ACACGAAACTCAAGCTCGAATGGGAACCCGACGAGCGTCATGAACTCGAAAGCAAGCGGAACACCCTGCGCACCGCACTGTTCCTTCCGTTGGACGGCCTCAAGCGCTGCAACGTCGAGCTCAATACACAGGCGCGGCAAAAGCCCGGGACCACGGGGCAGAAAACTCCAAGACCCCATGCGGCCATCGTCGACCGCAACCGATATAACCGCATGACCGCGCACTTTTCCGCCGAGGGAGCAGCCATAAGGACGCTGGTCGACCTGCTGTGCCTCCTGAGCATCAACGAGCTATTTGAGGGCTATCTCGCCCTTGTTCCCGCGACGGCACCCAAGTCGGTAGCAAAGATCATCGAGACCTGCAGACGCCAGTTTGAGCGCCATCGCAATGGCAGCGAGATGAACGCCAGCATCGCGCAGTACTACGCGGCTCATTACAAAAATGACGGATGTGCCCCTGTCGAGCATCAGCTGCGGCTCGCCTACACCACGCCCACCGCAACGCTCCATCGCTTTGGAGCCCTTGACGCTTGCGAGCCGCACGAACAGGCAGCCTGCCCCACAACCGAGCTCGATCTCAGGCTCGGACGAACCCTGTAGCCCGCCAGCCCCTCCACGGGCAACAATCCTATTCCACAACACAACCAACAGAAAGGAGTCCTCATGGACAACAATCATTCCCCCATCATCAGCCCCCTCACCATGCGTGAATCCGCCCGAGGTATCACGCTCACCAGCATTTACGATGAGATGCTCGCCCGTCGCGAGCTCTCCGTCATGGGAAACATCGAAACCCCGATGGCCCACGACCTATGTCAGCAGATCCGCCTGCTCGATGCCACCGACCCCAGCCGCCCCATCACCATATTTGTCGCCAGCGCCGGCGGAAGCGTGCGATCGGGTCTTGCGATCTATGACGCCATGCGCCTCGCATCGTGCCCCATCCGCACCGTCTGCCTGGAATTCGCCGCGTCCATGGGCGCCGTGATCTTTATGGGCGGCGACGATCGCCGTATGGCGCCCCATGCAGAGCTCATGATTCACGACCCGCTGATCCCCCAGGGGGCAGGCGGCTCGGCACTTGCGCTGCAGGAAACCAGCCGGCGTCTCATGCAGACCCGCAAGACCCTCACGCAAATCCTCTCGGACCGCAGCGGCCTCACGCCCAAGCGCATCCAGTCCCTCACTGCAAAAGACACCTACCTTTCGGCCGAGCGCGCCGTCGAGCTCGGCTTTGCCCACGAAATCCTCTCGACCACCAAGGAGGTCGCCCATGTCTAACCTCGCCAGCCGCCTCGCCGCATCTGAGTCCGCATCGTCCACCATCCTCGCCAAGGATCGAACGCTTTCCTGCGACACCCGCCAAACGGGACTCAACAACAACGCACTTGTGATCGGCCCCTCGGGAGCCGGCAAGACCCGAAACGTCCTCAAGCCCAACCTGCTGCAAATGAACGCAAGCTACATCGTGCTCGACACCAAAGGCACGCTCTGTCGCGAAGTGGGACCCGTGCTGGCAGCCCACGGTTACCGCGTGCAATGTCTCAACTTCGCCGACCTCAACACCGTCCCGGCCCTTGCGCCCGGCATCGAGCGCTGCGGCTACAACCCCCTGAGGCACATTCGCCGCAAGGTGGACGGCAGGCCCAACCAGCAGGACATCCTCTCGGTAGCAAAGGCCATCTGCCCCATCGAGGACAACAACCAGCCTTTTTGGGATCATGCAGCGGCAAACCTGCTGTCGTGTCTTATCGCCTACGTCACCGAACAGCTACCCGCCGACGAGCAGACGATCAGCTCGGTCATCAAGCTGATCGAGCACCTGCAGGACGGTGCCACGGGTCGATTGTTTGACGACCTGATCACGATCGACCCCCAAAGCTATGCCCTCTCGCTATGGCGGCGCTACGCCATTACGCAAAATGCCGAGCGCATGCACGCGAGCATCGTCGGCATCCTTGCCGAAAAGGTCATGTGTCTGGGATTCGACGGTGCGGCACAGCTCTATCGTGAGTGCCATCAGGTGGACTTCGCTTCCATGGGACACACCCCCTGCGCCCTGTTTGTAACCGCGAGCGATATTGACCGCAATCTCGATCCGCTGACCGGCCTCTTTATTTCGCAGGCGTTTATGGGCCTCATTCGTGAGGCCGATAGGCAGCCCGACGGCAGCCTGCCCATGCCCGTGCGCTTTATGCTCGATGACTTCGCAAATCTGCAGATCCCCCAGATCGACAACGTGCTCTCGATTATCCGAAGCCGCAACATCTGGGCAACGCTGCTGCTGCAGTCGACCAACCAGCTCGATGCGCTCTATGGCGAGGCACGCGCACGCTCCATCATGGGCAACTGCGACACGCATCTGGTGCTGGCGTTCCAGGATCCCGAGAGTGCCCGGGTGTTTTCCGACCGCGCCGACGCGCTGCCCAGCACACTCATGGCGACGCCGATTGATTGCTCGTGGCTCTTTGTACGCGGTCGCACTCCCGAACAGGTCGAGCGCTTTAGGCTCGAAGACCATCCGCTCTACGGGGAGCTGCCCGAGGCGCAGCGAGGCCATGCGGAGGCCAAGATCTAAGCGTAGGGTTCTCGCAGCGCGCGGCGCCCCGGCGATGTTCCACAAAGGCCGTGCGCCCCGGGACCACGGCAAAGCAAAGGGGCCCGCATCCGATAGGATACGGGCCCCTGACTATAAGGCACGATGCGTTAACAGCAGCGACTACTTACGGTGAGCGCGGTAGAACTCGATGAGCGCCTGAGTCGAAGCGTCCTGCTCGGCCTTGGCGGCGTCGTCGTGGAAGGCAGGGGTAATCTGCTTGGCAAGCTGCTTGCCCAGCTCGACGCCCCACTGGTCGTAGGAGTCGATGCCCCAGACCGTGCCCTCGACAAATACGATGTGCTCGTACAGGGCGATGAGCTCGCCGAGCGCAAACGGAGTCAACGTGTCGCCGAAGATCGAGGTCGTCGGGCGATTGCCCTCAAAGCAACGGGCCGGGACGATCTGCTCGGGCGTGCCCTCGGCACGAACCTCGTCGGCCGTCTTGCCAAAGGCGAGCGCCTTGGTCTGGGCCAGGAAGTTGCCCAGGAACAGCTCATGCACGTCCTGGCCGCTGTCGGTCGCAGGGTTGGCAGTGTTGGCGAAAGCGATAAAGTCGGCCGGGACCACCACAGTGCCCTGGTGCAGCAGCTGATAGAAGGCATGCTGGCCGTTGGTGCCGGGCTCGCCCCAGAAGATCTCACCGGTATCGGAGGTCACAGCGCTGCCGTCCCAGCGGACGTGCTTGCCGTTGGACTCCATGGTGAGCTGCTGCAGGTAGGCCGGGAAGCGGTGCAGATACTGGCAGTACGGAAGCACGGCGTGGCTCTTGGAACCGAAGAAGTTGACGTACCAGACATTGAGCAGGCCCATCAGCGCGACGGCGTTGTTCTCGAGCGGGGTGTTGCAGAAGTACTCGTCGATGGCGTGGAAGCCCTCGAGGAACTGCTGGAAGCGCTCGGGGCCGAGCACGACGATCAGCGACAGGCCCACGGCGGAGTCAACGGAATAGCGGCCGCCAACCCAGTTCCAGAAACCGAAGGCGTTGGCGGGGTCGATACCGAAGGCCTCGACCTTCTCGAGTGCGGTGGAAACGGCGACGAAGTGCTTTGCCACGGCCTCGGCGTTCTGCTCATCGGAGCCGTCGATGGCGCCCTGAGCCTTGAGCTGCTCGAGCATCCAGGTCTTGACCTCGCGGGCGTTGGTGAGGGTCTCGAGCGTGGTGAAGGTCTTGGAGACGATGATTACGAGCGTGGTCTCGGGATCCAGGCCCTTGAGCTTCTCGGCCTGGTCGTTGGGGTCGATGTTGGAAATGTAGCGGCAGTCGATACCGGCGTCGGCATAGGGACGCAGAGCCTCGTAGGCCATGACCGGGCCCAGGTCGGAGCCGCCGATGCCGATGGACACCAGATGCTCGATCTTCTTGCCGGTAACGCCCTTCCACTCACCGGAACGCACGCGCTCGGCGAAGGCATACATGCGGTCGAGGACCTCGTGCACGTCGGCGACGACGTCCTGGCCGTCGACGATGAGCTGGCCCTTCTCGCTTGCCGGGCGGCGCAGCGCGGTGTGCAGGACAGCGCGGTCCTCGGTAGTGTTGATGTGCTCGCCAGAGAACATGGCGTCGCGGCGCTCCTCGAGCTTCACCTCGCGGGCAAGATCGCACAGCAGCTTGACGGTCTCATCGGTCACCAGGTTCTTCGACAGATCGAAGTGCAGGTCACCGGCGTCAAAGCTCAGCTTGTTCACGCGGTCGGCGTCAGCAGCGAACCAGGCCTTGAGGTCGATACCTTCGGCCTCGAGCTTCTCCTGATGAGCCTCGAGCGCCTTCCAAGCGGCAGTCGACGTAGCATCGATAGGTGCGGCAACAGTTGCCATAGAGTCCTCCTCAGCATACGGGCGCACGCCTCCATGCGCCCGGACATTCAGATGCCACTATTCTAGCGCAGGTCAAGACTACAATCAGCGAGCGTTGCCAATCGGCCCCCAAACGGCAACCGATTAAAAAGGGACAGGTTTTGACGATGTCCGCACAAGCGGGTATTATCGAACATGTATTCGATAAGAACATGTGTTTGATGGGAGGACGCGTGGGGCACGAGCGTCACACCTATGTCTGCATCGACCTTAAGACGTTCTACGCTAGCGTCGAGTGCGTTGACCGCGGGCTCAACCCGCTCACCACCAACCTGGTCGTTGCCGACGAATCGCGCGGGCGCACGACCATCTGTCTCGCCATCACACAGGCCATGAAGGACCTGGGGATACACAATCGCTGCCGTCTGTTCGAAATTCCCGACGGCATCGACTACATCAAGGCCGTACCGCGCATGCAGCATTACATGGAAGTGTCGGCGAAAATCTACGGCATCTATCTGGAATACGTGAGTCCGCAAGACATTCATGTCTATTCAATCGACGAATGCTTTATCGACGTGACGCCCTATCTAGACCTCTACCGCACCAATGCCAAAGGCTTTGCCTGCATGCTGCGCGACGAGGTCCTCGCGCGCACCGGCATCACGGCGACGGTCGGCATCGGCCCCAACCTATTTCAGGCCAAGGTAGCGCTCGACATTACCGCCAAGCACGTACCCAGCCGCATCGGCATACTCGACGACGAAACCTTTCGCAAGGAGATCTGGCCCCATCGTCCCATCACCGATATCTGGGGCATCGGCCCCGGCGTGGCAGCCCGCCTCGAAAAGTACGGTGTCTACGATCTGATGGGTGTCGCCGCGCTCGACGAAAACCTGCTTTACGACGAGCTCGGCGTCAATGCCGAATATCTCATCGACCACGCCTTTGGACGCGAGCCGACAACTATCGCCGATATTCAGGCCTATCGCCCGCAGACAACCTCAACAACCACGGGACAAGTGCTATCGAAAGGCTATGCCTATGAGCAGGCCTACACCGTCTTGCGCGAGATGGTCGACAACGCCGTGCTGGATTTGATCGACAAGCACGTGGTGTGCGACAGCATCTCGCTCTTTGTGGGTTATGCGAGCGAACGAGCCGACATACGCCGCCTCGACGCCAGCGGCACAGCACAATATGTGGACGGATGCGGGCACCTGCGCTCGAGCACTTCGAGCATCGAGCCCACCGCAACCACCGGCCCCGAGCTCGCACCCCGTGCGCCCAAGCCCGTCCAGCGCGATGACGAACAGCGCCGCCTGGTGCGCGAGGCACAGGCAATCGATGGCATCTTTGTGGGAGAGCATGGCGGCAAACCGCGCGGTGGCTATGCCGCTCTCTTCGCGCACTCTAACGCCTCGCGAAAGCTGCCCGAGCGAACCAATTCGTTTAAGAAGATCATGGGCTATTTCGATGAGCTCTGGGCGCAGACCGTCGATCCCAAACGACCGGTCAAGCGCATCAACCTGGGATTTGGCAACCTCATGCCCGAGGAATTTGCCACCATCGATCTGTTCAGCGATATCGAGGCAGATGAGCGCGAGCGCGACCTGGCGCGCGCCGTCCTGGCCGTGAAGGGCAAGTACGGCAAGAACGCGCTCGTCAAGGGATTAAGCTTTACCGCCGGCGCCACCGCACGCGAACGCAACGATCAGGTAGGAGGACATCGTGCCTAAGTCCCAACAACAGCCGATGCGGCCACCGACACCTTTTGAACGTCTAGCGGACCCCGAGGGAAGACGTCGATCCGCCGACCCCAAGCTCACCGCCAACGGCGCCGTCCGCGCCGGCCGTGCCGCACAGTTTATGCCCTTTGCCGCCCTCACGGGATACTACGAGCTCGTGCGCAAACAAGAGATCACTGTTGAGCCCAAATGCGAACTCACGGAAGAAAAAGCCCTCGAGCTTTCGAAAAAGCTCGAGGGCCTCAAACGCGGCGACCTGGTGCGCGTCACCTATTACGATATGTACGGCTATCGTAGCCGCACCGGCATTCTCGACGAAGTGCTACCCGCGTTCAAGCTGCTCAAACTCAGGGATATCGCCATCGACTTCGACGATATCCAAAACATCGAGCTGCGCGGACGCGCCTAGCGACAAGAACGCTTGCGCAAGACGAGGGCAATGCCAAGCACTGCGGCAGCTGCAACCAGCAATCCCAAGACCAGCGTGAGGGTCGAGTCGCCAGCGTGAGGCAGCGAGCCGTCCTTCGGAGTCTTCTTAGTGGCCGTCGTGACGGTGGTCGTGGTGATGCTCGACTGGTCGTTGCCGCCCGTCTGGCTGCCACCAGGCTGATCGCCGCCACCCGGCTGCGAAGGATTGGTGGGTTCCGTCGGATCCGGAGTACCGGGATCAATCGGATTCTCCGAATTCTCCTTGCGCTGGATCCAAACCTGGCAGCCATAGAACGGGTTGGCGGTACCAAGGCACAGACCCTGGTTGGTCACCGCAAAGGTGCGCAGACCATGGTTATACGGATCGTTAAAGCCATTGGTCGTCAGCGTCGTAAAGTTCACGCCGTCCTCGGTCACATACATATCAAAGCCGCGCTCGGCATCGCGAAGGTAATACATGCACGTAAGCACGCTCTTCAGCTTCTTGAGGTTCTCCGCACTCAGCAGCTTATCGAGCGCATCCTGAATATCGCCCGGCAGCTCGGTGCCATAGGCATCCTCGTACTGCTGCTTCAGGCTCTCATAGCTATCGAGCATGTCCTGATACTGATCGGCAAAAGACTTGAAGTACGCGATCTCGCCATCGATCTTCTGGACATAAGCGGCGTCGTCCTCAACGTCCGCGGACATCGTCGCGGCCTGATCGCAAAGGTCGCCCGCGGCATCCTCCAGCGCATCGCTCAGATCGCCAAAACCCTTAGCAACCTCAATCTTTTCGTCATCGACATCGGCAGCTTCGTTCGAATCATCGACCTCGACGGCCTCGTTGGAATCTGTCTCTTATACACATCTGACGCTGCCGACG
>CABSNX010000026.1 GCA_902479205.1 uncultured Collinsella sp.
GGCAGCGTCAGATGTGTATAAGAGACAGCACCGCAGCATACGCCAACCGCCCGAGCGAACAGCCTCGCGCCGGCCGCATCGAAACCGAGGATTACGGCCAAACGTCGAGCAGCTATTCTCGCGACCCGTTTGCCGCCACGCCCGCCCCCGATTACAACCAAGCGAGCGTAAAGGCAGCCTCGGCATCGTCGTATACCCACGGCACCGACGATGAGCGCGCTGCCGATTACCACACCGAAGAAGAACCGCCGCGCTTTTCTGAGTTTTCGCAGGCGGCAAAGGTTGTCTTTATCGCCATCATCATCGCCCTGCTCGGCGTGATCGCGTTTGAGGGATTCCAGCTATTCCGCGCCCCCACCGCGTCCGAAACGGCAACGCAGCAAGCAGAGGATGACAACGATTACTTGGATATCAACACCCTCAAGGGCGACCCCAACAGCTAGGTTGGAACATAAGCTATGCCGCACCCCTGTTTACGTGCAGTTTTACACTTTTCCGTAATTTGGGCGGCTCGAATTTGACACTTTTCCGTACTTTCATACGGCTGATTTCGACACTTTTCCGGATGTTTGCCGAATAATTGCCGCGTAATCAAGCGCCGTCTGCACATCATTTCGCAGGCGGCGCTTGATTTGTGTCCGCGCGCGCTGATAGACTCCATCGTGCCCGCAAGGAGCGGGCGCGTTTTATCCAGAGTCGGGGTAGAGAGTTGGCTCCACGATCCCGACGCCAACCGGCCAAGAGGCACGGTGGCCCTGCCAACATCGATGAAAGGAGTCCGTATGAACAATTTCTCCGTGCGCAGTGAGCGCAATTTCCACAACCTGACAGCCAAGCCAAAACGAATGCATCTTCTGGACAAGCCGAACGGCTATGCCTCGGCCATGGTCAAGAGCAGTCTCTCCCACCAGATGCGCTTTACCGTGCAGATGCTTGAGAAAGAGCTCTGCGCCGCCGGTAACCCGCACGTACTGCAGATCAAGCTGCTCGGAGACGATTCGCGCGAGCCGTCCAGCTGGAAGCTCTTCGCCGACGGCGCGTGCGTTGCGGACGGATCCAGCGTCTTTGCCCGCGAGTGCTTCTGCGAGGGCGCCAAGGTGTTTCTGGACCTGTGCCGCGACGCCGTACGCGCGGCTGAGCTGCGCCAGTGGAGCCAGAGGGAGTACGAGCTGTTGAGTGTGGCGCGTGGGGTTGCAGGGGTGTAGGCAGACTCAGGCGGTGCTATGGTGACGTGCGGCCGTTGCGCGCCACCACTTAAGCCCCGTGATATCAAATGTCAGTTAAGTTCATTTGCGCGGCAGAGCACTTTATTTAGCGCCCGTTGAATAGCCAGCCATGCCACATCCTGCCCCATCATTTCGAGTAGCGGAATGATGGGGCAGTCTTATTCTCTGCCAGCGCTCTTACTCCCCAAACCTATAGTCGTTGATGTCCAATGTGGAGCAGTTCTCGCTTATTGCTCGGACTGTTTGCACGGGAATTCCGTCTTCGACATGAGCGGAGACGCTAAACGAAAGCTGTACGTCGGCACCGCCCAACATGTTTAGCTGACTCACCACTTCGTCCATGATGGTCTGGATGTTGCGATTGACACGAGTGTTGTCGAGCTTTGCCGTCATATGGAAGGATGTCTTTTGCCTCGCGGGCTGCACCACCACTGGCGTCGTGTCGACAACCGTGGTCCTGCCAGTTCCGTCCGTCACTGTCTCGCTCGTCGTAGGACCAAACGCAATTCCATGCCCGCCGCCATCGGAGCTCTGCGCAGCCTCCGCTGCCGCGGCACGAGCAGCGGCCTCTTCCTCTTCAATCTGCCTTGTTGCTACGGCCGGTTTTACCAGCAGGTCGCTCTCGTTGATAAATGTCTTCTGCTCACCAAGCGTCAGCTCCATATAGCGATCGTCCGAGAAGCCTGCAGCAAGGCCAAAGTATTCCTTTGAGCCCAGGCCCCTTTGAATCGCGTCCTCGAGTACGCCATAGCACGACAGCCTGGGAAGATAGCAATAAGAGCACAGGAACTCCCACAGACGCTTAATCTGGATGTGGTCCGCGTCCTTCCAGAGCACTCGATCGAGCTCCATCTTAAGCAGGGCGGGTGCCCAGGTCTTGATGGCCGCCTCATCGGAAACAAGCTTGCGCGCCATCTTGGCAACGATATTTTCGCCGCCGCCCTCAACGTGTTCTGCTTCCCAAACGATATCCATCGAGTCGCTGAAAAGGTCAACACGCGGATAAATAAGCCAGCTATAGGCCTCCTGGATCTTTATCTCGAGCGATTCATCGGCACGTCTCACGCTCTGGTCAGTCTCGCGCGTCTGTGCCACGTCAAGGTTCAGCGACTCGCGATCTTTCTTGATGGAATCCCAAGCAAGGTATTGTTTCGCCTCACTTAGGAGTTGTGCATAGTAAGATGCGTCCGCAGCGGCGAACACAATCATATTCTTGTACGTACGCGGAGACGTACCGCGATTTGAGAGTATCTCCGATGCCAAGGTGAGTGCCGCGGAATCGGCCGTTTTTCCACGGTGATTGGCAGACGGCGTCAGCACCACCAGGCGCAGCGTCTGGTCATCCGGAACGTCAAGCGAGCTTGCAGGGCAAACATGAATGCCCGAGAAGGGATCAACCTTGCGCAGCCTCTTTAGGCGACTCTCAACTTCATAGAGCGCCTCAGAGTCCTTGACCTGCTGGGCGCGGTCATCGGCAACTTTGCGCAACGTGGGGCGCGTATCGTACCAAAAACGGTTTCCGTTGACGTCGCTATACAGGAAAGACGAAGATGTCTGCAGCGTGCCCAGGGCATCGTTGAATACAGAGATGTTCTCGCCAGGCTGCACCGTGCCCAAGCGAATATGCGCGCGCTCAATACCGCGGACGGATTGACCGCCCACGTCGGGAGCACTGCCGAGCATGATGGTACGTGCGACGCGACGCGAAGCCAAAAGATTGCCGTAACGAGTGTTGTTGCCGTCATTGCGATACGGAACGGACTGCTTGCCGTCGATCTCGGAATCAACAACTGCATTCCAGTTGTCATCAAGATAGCGCGTGAGCTCATCGCGCACGCCAGGCACATCGAGGGGGAACGACCCCGGCATAATCATGGGCGAAGGATCCTGGTTCATCCACAGCTCGTGGATAACCGACGCCATTAAGCGCAACACGCCACGGGTACGTTGAAACTTTTCGAGCGTTGCCCAGTCCTCGTAGAGACGGTCGAACACTTCAGGGTGAATCGGATAGCAAGAAACCATGCGGTCGCGGTATTCAAGCTCGCGTGACTCCACCGGGAAATCCGCAGTATTTTCGTTGTACATCTTGCTAAATGTCGCGCACACTTCATCGCGAGCGGCATCATCCTTGCAATCAAGGAAAAGCCTGCGGCGCACAACCTCGAACCCTTCGTTTGCCGCCACGGGCTTCCAGATGGCTTCCATGCGCCCAAAAGTATGCTCAATCTGCTCCAGAGCTCGCTGGCCCGCCTCGCCACCGATCTCGTTGTCAGATTCGGGAATAGAGGCTACGACCAGGCTGCGCTTCGAAGCGCGTGCCGCTTCAGTGAGCTCCTGAATAAAGGTGATGAAGTTGTCGAAGCTGCCGGCGTTAAGTCCATCGACGCCATAAATCTTCTTGGCATAGGCAACGAGCTCGTCCATAAGGACAAGGCAGCAGCCGCAATCGTCGAATAATTCAGTCAGAGCAGCGGATCCCGGCGAGACGCCCTTCTTATCAGCATCTTTCACATAGTCATAGAGCTCGGGCCTGCCAGCGGATTCTGCAAGCTGGTATGCCATATGACCCCAAAGCGTGTTGACCATGATGCCAGGCATAGTAGCCGGGCGCATGGCTTTTGCCGGATTGATAGAGGTGCCCACGAGCACAGCAACATGCACCTCAGGGACTTCGGCAACGCCCGCCTCCTCGAGCACGGAAGCGATATTAGCGATTTGCCCCAAACGCGAACGGCTACGCATCATATGGTAAAGCGCGAGCATGCTGTGCGTTTTGCCGCCACCAAACGCGGTCTTGAGCTGGATGACGGGCTCGCCGTCGAGACCAGCCACGCGGCGCAGCGACTGCACGAGCAGCCCCTTCATGCCCTCGGTCACATACGTTCGATTGAAAAATTCGACCGGGTCGCGGTACTCCAACTCGCCCTTGCCGCGCGCCACCTGGGCAAGGTCGGCAGCAAACTCGGCATTCCTATAGCGCCCCTCAGCAACATCCATATGGGGTTCCATGACATCGCGCCAACTAGGCAGGCCACGAACGGCCTTGGTTTGCTCGAGTGATTTCCTGCGAGGTGCTGGGGCGTCCACGCCAGCATCAACATTTGTTGTCACTGCCGTCGAGCCGTCGGCGCTGCCATAGCGAACCTCGCGAAGCATTGCGTTGAGTTGCGCCGTGGTATCCTGATCAATCTGCTCAGCCAAACGACTCATGGTATCGAGCGCACGCCATGCGTCGCTGTCCGAGATGCCTCCCATACCGCGATGCGCAACCTTGTTGCGAACGCCCTTGAGCTCCATGACGTAGTTCTTGCAATCCTGAGGCAACCTAAGGCGAAACACATCGCGCCAGTTGATGTCAATGAGCAGCAAGCACAGGGCAATATCGAGCGAGTCGGCAAGAGTGGCATAGTCACCCGATGCTGGCAGGTTGCGCTTTTGGTCGTCGTAGAGCTTGTTGAGCACACCGACCTGCCAAAAATCATTGCCGTATGCCTGGGTAAGCTCGCGCATCACATAAGGATCAAGGGCCTCGAGCAAAAGGTCAAAGCCCTTATTGAGAAGATCGCAGTTATTAGCATTGTTCTCCATGGTTTATCTCCTTAGGGCCTAATCGAATAGTGAGTCTTGCATAGGTCGCTCAACAGCAAGCTGCGCAGCCTTTGACTGAATCTCGGGCCATGCCGTAACAAGCGAGTTATAGGCGAAGGCCTCCTGCTGCCAGTTGCGCTTGTCCGCAATGGTAAAGAGGCGATACGCAAGCGCCTTGGCACCATCCGCACGGCCACCAAGTGTCTGGCTAACGATCTTGGCGCAAGCCGTAACACCGCCCTCCTCGAGCGCATGCGTAAGCTGCTGGGTCGTAAGCCAAGTAGGCGCTTTAAAGTCAACGCGCTCCGACACCTCGCTGCGATCGAGCAAGTGCACATTGCCCTTAACGGAAGCAAGAAGCCCCTGTGCCGCCAGCCCTTCGATGGAAACGTTCTTAGCGCGAGCAAGCACGTCGGCTTCTCCAAACTTAATGGTGTCAAAGGCTTTCTGCGTGTAGAGATCGACGCAGAAGCGGCTCTCGCGATCGAGCTCGCCATCCTGGTCGCTGAAGTACGCATCGACCTCTTGGTTGATAAGCTGCAGCGCTGCACGCACCGTCATGGGGCTACCGTCGGCCTCGAGCACCTGGCTGTAGCGCGAATACACGCCGATACCAGGTCCGATAGCCGATTGTGCAAGGTCAACAGGTGCGATATTCGAAGAACGAAGTTTATCGAGCGCAGGACCCAGCTCACGCTTGAGCGCCATCACGAAGTCGCGACGAGTGCCCATAGGAGCATCCTCAGGGCGTTTGCGACAGACGAGGACGATGGAAGACGCAAGAGCGTTCATTGATGCTTTCAGGGCGGTCGTTAGCTCAGTTCTTATTGGCCAAGTTCCCGTAATCGAAAATCCGGCCTTTATAATCGACTGCAGCATGGTCTCCCAACCAGTAGAGGAAACTGCAAAGCCTTCTTCAGTTTTTATCGCCTCGGACTGCTTGTAGCCATAATAAATCGTTACAGGAACATCATCTGTTGCTTCGTGATACATCGATTTAAGGGCTTGGCCCATCCCACTCTCAAAGTGCAACATGGCTTCTTTTTTGGAACCAAACCGATAAGGAGTTGCGACGAGCTCTTCCGTTTTTGGCGTCTGGATCGTGCTGTACATCTGGGGAAATACAGATTTCAAAGATTGCCGTAACCACACATAGAAGAAATCAGACAAATCCGCGTAGTCAATATTGTCGTAGTACGGAGGATCAGTTGAGATAACCAATCCCCTTTTCCCGTTATCGCTTTGTGCGTCAAATTGAACAGCCTCTCCAGAGTGCTCAAACCTAGGCAATGCTTTGATAGCTTCTGAGACCCATTTAATCGCCCCGGACAGCGCTCCAGTAGAATCACCAATTGGGTTGCTTTCTGCAAATGTCCATCGCATAGGAATTGCCTGCCTGCCAAAAGTATTGCCAATCTTTTGATAGCCAGAATCCCAGCAGCAAACCGTTGTCCCTCTATCGATGCACTTATCAATTGCGAACGATAAATACAAAGCGACGGCATCGGCATAAGCACCAGCCCCAGCCCCAGCCCCATTTCTGCCGCTTTCCTCTAGAAGTTCATCGGACGAAAACGCGCATGCAGCGGCGCAGTCGCGAGCAACAGCTTCTCGAACCTCATCAATCAAAGAATATAGCGTTGTTGTCATCAGCAACTGTCGGTTGCTGAACAAATCTGAAACATTGTTCATTCCATAAAGGCCGACATTAACCTTTGCTTTTCCCAAAAGTGCCCCACTTGGAGCATTATCGGTCTTTCCAACTATTGCAGCATTCACCTGTGAGTCATCAGGAGGCAAATAGACCCGCGTTGACTTGCCTTCGGCCACAACCGACATAAGCCTAGTCCCCATGCGACCTTCGCGCGATTCTCTGCGTATATATTCGAAGCCAATAGGAGCACCACAATGCACGCATGTCGCACCGCGGCGATTAACCGTACCTTCACGCATTGCTTTTCCAGGCTTGACAGCAAAACGCACTTCACCATCTACGCAACATGGCTCAACATGCCATTCGTTACCCCTCTTCTTCGAAAGGTCGAATGAGCGCACAAGTATTGCCTCGTGCTTGCAAGCGGGATTGGGGCATCTGACTGTACGCGTCCAGAGCCACGCGATGACAGCCGCTTCTCCGCCACCTTGGTCGGCAGGCAGCTGCGCCTTGGGATACAAGTCGCCGATACGACGCCGCGCTTCTTCCTTCATCCAGGCGCCATAGTACTCAACATCGGCAGCTAGACCGGCATTGCCACTCCAGCCTCCATTGATCAGCTTGTCACGAGCCCCGGGGTTAACGGCGGGCTTGTCCGCAAACAGCGGCGGAATCTCAATCATTGCTTTATTGATGGTAACGGCCACCGGGTTGAGGTCCTGCGCATAGGCCTTAAGACCCAGACGCTGGGCTTCCAGCGGAATGGCGCCTCCGCCTGCAAAAGGATCCAACAGGGGCGGCAAGTCGTCGCCCATCGACTTTTTAATCTCAGCCTTGGCGGCATTAAGTACACGATCGTTATTGGAGTTTTCCCACACCACAAGCTCGCGTAGGATGCCGAACAGGCGCTCGCGCTCGACAGCCTGTTCCTCCACGGTGGGGAACTCCTCGGGATGCGCCGACGGGTCGTCCACCAGCGACGACCAGATAACTGCGCGCGCCGCGGCCAGCGGGCGGCGGGCCCACCAGAGATGCAACGTCGAGGGATGCCCATGGCGGATGGACTTCTCACGTGCAGACGCCGCGTTGATGTCGTCGAGCGGCAGGGCCACCTCGATGAGCTTCTTCTTTACTGCCATGTCTGCTCCCTCTCTAGTATCACGTCGCCTGCTTCCTTGAGACGCGCGATGTCGTAGTTCGTGCTTGCCGCGGCATAATCCGGCGGACTTGTAAATGGATGTGCGATGTAAGAAGTTCGGGTCGTGTTTCCATCGACTTCGACCAGTGCGAGCACAAAGGCATCTGGCCTGTTGAGCGCACACATCACCTCGTTGTGCGAGACAGTGACCGTAGTGGCGCCCGCGGTGCGACCCTTGACCTCGATCATTCGCAGCGCCGGCCCCTTGGCATGAAGCTCATCGGGCACCACGGATTCGATGTCGTAGCCGCAGTTATCTGCGCTTCGATCCCGCGGCGTAAATCCCAGCTCCCGCTCGATAGCCATGACGGCACGCATGCCGGCAAGCTCTACCTCGCGCCTGCCTGCCGCACTGGATTCGACGGTAGCATGTGAGTCGCGGGACAGCATGCCAACTGGAATCACAAGCGCGCCGCCCAGCACCCTCGGAGTCGCGGGAGTGATGGTCTTTTCGCGCTGCAGCTCCGCCAAGCGCATTTGTCTACGGTCGCGCAGATCGTCGGCGCGACGACGAGCATTCAGAGAGCTCAGGCGTGTCTTCTTGCCTTGCTTTTCTTTCTCCTCCAGCTCCCACGCGCGACCATCCCAATAATTGGCCTCTTCGGTAAGACGCGCGTCAACGGCTCGCTCGATCTTCTCGACCTGCGGAATACGACGATTGCGCACCTCTTTGAGGCTCACGGGGAGGATCTCGCGAATGGCGAAATCCATGGCAAGCGCGTCAATGTCACCGGCAAGCCACTCCTGCTCAGAAGCGATAGCGTGCGCGGCAGATGCCTCGGACGGAAGAGGACCGCGATAGTCCAAATAGGGCGCATAGCCCGCATCACGAGCTTCGCCCGCAGCGTCAACTTCAACGAACCTAAACTCTTTGGATACCGTACGCTTGGTGCCATCGGCCAGCGTCGTGTCGTCCTGGACGGAGTTCTCGATATAGAGCAAGAGCCTCGGCTTGTCTCCAAAATCTCTATCGTCCACGAGCACACAGCCCCGCTTAAGCGCCGAGCCCATTTGGCCAATCAGCACCTTCACCGTTGCATCCAAAAGCGCCTCACCGGGGCATACCAACTCCGCGGGAACGAGTCCAGGACCCTCTTTAGATTCTTTGTCAAAGCAAATACGCTCATAGGAGGCAAGCACGTGGCTGCATTCGCCGTCCATGCTCATCGAGCGGACCGAAAACGGCACTTCGAGCACCTCGAACCTGCCAGACTCGCGAGATGCCACGCGTCCTCCCAAGCGCTTCATTGCCGCCATGAAAAATGCCTGGATAAAGTGCGGCTCGAGCTTGCGAGCCTCCATGCGTTCCATGTCCTCGCGAATGGCGCTTACGCCGCGAGCGTCCATGACGTCATCGGTAAGCGCATATTCCTTGAGGAGCATTTTGATGGCGCTCGTATCGAGCGATGCATCGACTACCTGGTTGAGCCGCGCCCGCACTTCGGGGTCATCACCATAGCGAATCGCATCGAGGAGCAAGTCACGGAGCGTCTTGCCTTCAAAGGTAACTCTGCCCAAGATGTCGAAAACCTTACCGCCCAACGCGGCACGTTCCACCTCGAGCTTGCTGAACAGACGTTGGAATACTTCTCCCTCGCGCGTCTGCGTGGAGACAAGGTTCCACAGATGACATACTTCGGTCTGACCGATGCGGTGAATACGACCGAAGCGCTGCTCGAGTCGATTGGGATTCCACGGCAGGTCGTAGTTGATCATAAGGTGCGCACGCTGCAGGTTAATGCCCTCGCCGGCGGCATCCGTAGCGACAAGGATGCGCGAGTTCGCATCCTGCTTGAACATTTCCTCGGCACGATGGCGCTCGTCGCGCGTCATACCGCCCTTAATGGTGAGCACGGCAGAACGGTCACCCAGGAGGGAGCCAATCTTCCCTGCGAGGTAGTTCAGTGTGTCCTTGTGTTCGGTAAAGATGATCAGTTTCTCACGTCGACCGTCCATGCCAAACATATTGGAATCGTCTTGCAGCAGTCGCGAAAGCTCCTCCCACTTACGGTCCTCGCCACTAATGCGAACATCGTTTGCCTTGCGCTCGAGCGTGCGTAAAATCGCGATCTCGGCATCGAGCTCAGCCGCAGTCGCCGCCGCAGAAGCGGTGTCTACGACGTCATCTTCCATTTGCTCGTACTCTTCGGAGTCGTAATCGTCCTCGTCAAAATCTCTGGCATCGATGCCCCATTTATCTGTATAGGCGACCTTGCCGCTCGCAACGCTTTTTGCCTCGGCGAGCTTGGACTCAAGCCGTATGCGGCGACGTCGAAGCGACTGGAAGATGGCCTCGGGACTCGACGCAAGACGACGCTGCAAGATGGTCAAAGCAAAGCCGACGCTGTTCTTATGCTTGCCACCCAAGCGCTCCGCACGGTTAAACTCCTCGGTGACGTAATGCGTCACCGAGTCATAGAGCTCCTGCTCGGCAGGAGATAGGTCGTATTCAACTGTGTAGGCGCAGCGTTCGGGGAATAGCGGGCGCCCATCGAACTTGAGCAACTCCTCTTTCACGAGGCGACGCATCACATCGGAAACATCGCAGTCAAGCGAAGGTGCGGGCGGAAGGCCCTGAGCCTGGCCGGCAGTGGAGCGCGCCGTAGGATTCTTAACGCGGTTGCCTCCCGCAAACCGGTCCTTGTCCACAAGCGCCATAAAGTAGCGGAAGTCAGCCGGCTTACCGTTGTGAGGCGTAGCCGTCAGAAGCAACAAGTTTTCGGTTGTGTCACCCAAGAGCTGACCGAGCTTATAGCGTTTGGTCGGTTTAAACTCGCCGCCAAAGTTTGTCGCGCTCATCTTGTGGGCCTCGTCGCACACCACAAGATCCCACGAAGTTGCCCTTAGCTTCTTTTGGATCTCGTCGTTGCGAGCCAGCTTATCTAGGCGGCCGATACAAAAATCGACCTCGTCGAAGGGGTTCCCAGTAGCAGAAGACTCCAGCACATCGTTTGTAAGCAAGCGGAATTTGAGCCCAAACTTTTGCCATAGCTCGTCTTGCCACTGTTCCACAAGATTACCGGGAGCCACGATAAGGCAACGCCTAAGATCGCCGCGAGCAATCATTTCTTTTATTAGGAGGCCCGTCATAATGGTCTTGCCTGCACCGGGGTCGTCCGCCAGCACATAACGCAGCGGCAAGCGCGGCAGCATTTCCTTGTAGACGGCCGAAATCTGGTGCGGCAGCGGCTCGATAGACGACGTACGAATAGCCAGATAGGGATCGAACAGATGAGCCAAGCCTATGCGATACGCTTCGGACACGAGTCGCAGGTCATCGGGGTCGGCATCGAACGCCCAGGCGCTGGACTTTTCGATGATGTATTTATCCTCGTCTGTATCGAGGAGAGGTTGGTCACCCAGTACGCCCCGGTCCGTCTTGTAGATTACGTTTAAGATGGAATCGCCATGCCATTCGACAGCCTTAATGGTCACGGGCGAATCCCCCGCGATACCGCGAACGCGTGTACCGGGCGTTATCTCTGCTAGTTTTGCCATCACGCGCCCCGCTTTACGAGAAGCAAGCATGCGTGTCGCAAGATGACGCTAGGATTGTCTATCGAAGGAAGACACTCACCAGCGAGCACCCCCCCCCGAAGATTTTTCGTCTGAGTGCTCACGAAAAGTCTCCTGGGTTTTATTGATACCGGGGTGAAAGATAATTCACCCTTGTTACAGTTCTGTCTATTGTCTTTCAATCAGTCTGCTATGTCATGGGGTTTTCTGCAAAAGGAATCGTTTTTACCTCGCGCGGTTTGTTGTTCAACAATGCCGCGAATGACGTGAATGCCTTATGATCGCTCCGCGTCGCCGATGCCATTTAGCGCGTTTACAGACGCTTTGGCACCTAACGCCCGTTGTTCGATGCGCGCCCTTTGCTCAAACGCCTACACTTGAGCATTACAGGTCAATTCCGCCAACAGGCAAGCGAGGCTAACATGCGGTCCGAAAACGAGCAGATTCATTACCGAGCAAAGTTCAGGCTTTCGCCCTATTCGACCACCACGCCCTCAATCGTCGATGCGTATCGTCAGATCTACGCCTGGGTGCGCGATAAAGAGCAGCGCAAGCGTCATGAGCAGAGCGCCTTTGAGTTTTTGTCGAGCAATAAAAACGTTGCCTTCGATTTTATATTTGGAAACCTCAGCTATCCCGTTGGCTATTCTGGAGGCATGACCACGGGCAGCCGCGTGAGCATTTGCACTCGCGCAGCCTTTGATGACAAGCGAGGCAGGATTCCCGTCGCTTGGGCCTTCGAATATGACGAGCCCGACAGTCACTATCCGTTTCGTCATTGGCACACCTGTATTGGTCTCGAGACCGCCGAGGACGACTCATGTCTGGTCAATATCAAAGTCACCTATGCGACCCTGCCCGATTATGTGGGCTGGCCACTGCCAGAACCGGACCTCAATATTCCCCGCATCGCAAAGGTTCTGTTTTCACTTCCCAATCATCAGGCATGCGTTGGGGAGACAGTCATCAACACATCGTGCACGCGCCTGACGTTTGAGAACTTTGACGCCGAGTTCTCCGACAACCTTCTGAGCAGCCAGCGCGAGCTCCCTCTGATTCTAATAACCAGCGATGATACCGGTCGATATCCCGTCAAAGATCCCGGCAAGCTCGCCAATAACCTTATGGGCCTAGCCAACGTGTTTGCCGCCGACGAATCCGATGGTCGGCTCAAATCAAAGCTGTTCAATCTTTTTCTCTACGATACGCCCGCCTATCGATACAACTGCCCCAAGTCGTCACTTCGTATTTACCAACCGAACATCAATCTGTCTGACGAAGAAGACGCTCGTCGACACCTCTGCATCAGGCGCGATAGGCTGAGCGAGTACGGCAACAAGACATCCACGATACTTAACCGGAGCCTAGGGCGCTCGTTCTTGCGCGGCAGGGGCGATATTGTAGACACGAGCGATATTGCCTGGTACAAATCGCGCCAATCAATTGGGGCGCTACGCAGCCGCATGGCAGAGATGAAACGCCATGCAGAGAATGAAACCGTAGCCGAGGCAAAACGCGCCGAAGCGCTTGCCGCCTCGTACAGCCAAGAGGCAATGGACAACCTTAAAGAGCTGTTGTCAAAAGAGACTGCCGACAGGCAGCTCTGGGAGGGGCTGGCCAACGATTACGCCGACAGCAACGCCGCGTATGAGCAGCGTATTGAGCAACTGGAAAACAGCCTGCTCGAGTTGGATGAATCCGAGAACACGATCGCCAACTTAAAGTATCGACTCCAAGAGGCGCTGGAGCGAGCCGACCGCTCGGAAAAGCACGTAGCCGCACTCAGAGCAGAAGCATGTTTTGTCGAGGGGCTCGAGGCATTTCCGCGCACCCTTGAGGACGAGCTTAAGTTTGCCGCGAATCTCTGGCCCTCGCGCATTTTCGTTTTGCCCGAGGCATACGACTCGGCACGCCGCTATGATTTTGCCGATCTTGACGAGGAATGGCAGATCCTTAAATCCGTAGCGACCGTTATGTGGCAACTCAAGTTTGGGGAGCGCCCGACGACCGGAGACCTCTATAGCGAGTTTAGAAATCAGACATCGTTTGACGCCGCCCCAACCGAGACCAAGCTGACTAAAAACGACACCGAGCTCATGCGGCTCCGCCAACGCACTTACAACGGTAAGCAGGTTTGCATCTTGCCGCACATTAAGGGCAACGGTCGCAACCGCCGCGACCCATTCCGTCTGCACTTTTGTTTTGACGACGAGGCACAGTTAATCGTGATAGGCCACTGCGGCAGTCACCTGCCAACATCAGGAACTGCCAGGCAGTAAGGCGCCGCTCCAGCAAACTATCTGGGCGGAGTAGCGACCGATCCAATCGTTGAGCCTTTTGATCACCACGTAGAGCGGATCGGCCATCGCGGTGTCCACGGCCGATATCCCCGTAAGCTCGCGAACGGGAAACGCAACGCCTTCGGCAAATTCCGTCTGCACAAACTGCGAGAACTCGCCCATAACGTTGCCGTGGTAATCGAGCTTGACGGCGCCGACCTCGATAATCTCGTTGCGCAGCCCACGGCGCTGGCGCTGTTTTGGCACCGGCGCAAGCTCAAAGTCCAGCACAATCTGGCGCGCAAAGTTCGTCGTATCGATAGCCGAGATACCCGGCGTCTTTTCAGCTGACACGGTTAGGGCCTTTCTCCGTTGCTTGCCGCTTGCTACATAGGCGGCTACATTGCCGTAAGGATAGGCGCTCGTGCGGACACAAAAGCGGGGCGCAATGCCACGCGCCAGGCACTTGCCACACAGACGGTTCTAAAGGGAACACCGCTCTATTCAAATGGATGAAAAAGATTGAGACCCGGTGACTTGAATCAGCGGTCATCCCGGGCCCATCAGAGCTCACAGAGCTCTTGGTTGCTTTGGTCTCGCTTTTCACAGCGTTTGTCGGGCTTTCCGAGGCACTCAAGCAGCGTTCGAAGCATAACAAGTCGCTACAATTAAGGCTTTGACCCCTTGACCAAGCAACGGCGCTGCCCAGTTCTTCACTACTTGGGCTGCCGTCAACTTTATTCTATCCGCGAGCATCTGGTTTACCAAATGGATTTTCGGTAAAGGAAGCACGGCACGCCCGCAAAACCACTACGCCCCAAGTGCCGCCATGGGAATCACCGCTACGCCATCGTCGCGTGTGCAGGCAATGCTCCCCTTTCCAACCACGACCGTCAAAAACACCGGCGCGGCATTCTGAGACGCGCTTTCCGCTTGAAGGGCGATCCGGAAAGCGCGATCCATTCCGAGCATCACATCAGAGCGCGCTTGGTTATCTCCGCTCGCACATCTCGGCAAACGAAATC
>CABSNX010000027.1 GCA_902479205.1 uncultured Collinsella sp.
ACACAAGGCTATTCGTCGGCAGCGTCAGATGTGTATAAGAGACAGATCTATACCACCGTCGGGATCGACGAGCTCCTGTCGCATGTCCAGGCGCTCAAGGGCGTCGGTGCGCGCTTTGTGCAAATGCATGCCGAGCGCAACGTCGACGACGGCACGTATCGCCTGGTCTATACGTTTATCAACGTTCGTGCTGCACAGGAGCAGATCGCTCAGGATGGCAGCTATGCGATCGAGAACCTGGTGGTCGAGGGCATCGACCAGTACCAGGAGATTCCGTCCATCAGTTCGTATTATCCGGCGGTATTCCCGTTTGAGAACGAGGCGCACGACCTGTTTGGGCTTGCCATTACCGATATGCAGATCGACTTTAAGGGCTTTTTCTACCAGGTCTCAACGGCCGAGCCCATGAGCGTTATCACACCCGAGGTGAAGGCCGCGCGCGAGAAAGCCATGAAGGTCCGTGCCGCCGCAGAGGCCAAGGCGCGCAAGGCTGCGGCCGAGAAGGCCGCTGCCGCTGCTGCTGCGGGGGAGGGCGCCGCGGGTGCCGGCGATGCTGCGAACGCTGTTGCCGCCCAGCCCGCTGCGGCTACCGGCTCCGATGCTCAGCATGACGATGCCGCTGCCAAGGCCGCGCTCAAGGCTGCCGAGATGGAGGCAAAGCTCGCCGCCATGGATCCCGAGAAAGCGGCCAAGGTCCGCGCGGCGCTTGCTGCCAAGGCCGCCCGCGACAAGCAGAAAAAGGAGGCGTAAGGTCCATGGCACATCGCTCCGTTATTCCGTTTGGCCCGCAACACCCGGTGCTGCCCGAGCCGCTTCATCTGGACCTGGTGATCGAGGACGACCGCGTCATCGAGGCAATTCCGCAGATCGGCTTTGTGCACCGCGGGCTCGAGAAGCTAACCGAAAAGCGCGACATGCATCAGTTTGGCTACATCGCCGAGCGCATCTGCGGCATCTGCGCCGTGGGCCACAGCTACGGCTATGCCAGCGCCTGCGAGCGCATGCTCGACATCGAGGTGCCCGGCCGCGCGCAGTATATCCGCACCATTTTGCACGAGCTTTCGCGCATCCACTCGCATCTGCTGTGGCTGGGCCTGCTCGCCGATGCCTTTGGCTTCGAGGCGCTGTTCTATCGGTCGTGGACCCTGCGCGAGCAGATTCTCAAGATCTTCGAGAGCACGTGCGGTGGTCGCGTGATTCTGTCGATCAACGAGATCGGCGGCCTTAAGCACGACATTGAGGACTCCGAGCTGGCGGGTATTGTCCAGACGCTCGATGCCATGCGTCCCGACTACGAGGCCCTGGTGCATACGTTTTTGGACGACAATAGCTGCGGCGAGCGCCTGCATGGCGTGGGCGTGATCAGCAAGAAGGACGCGCTGAATCTGTCGATGGTCGGCCCGTTCGGTCGCGCCTCGGGCGTGGATTACGACGTGCGCATGTTTGGCGACGGTGCCTATGCAGGCCTGGCAGCATTTGAGCCCATCGTTGCTACCGACGGCGACTGCTATGCCCGCTGCCAGGTGCGTTGTGCCGAGGTCACGCAGGCCATGGACATCATCAAGGAGCTTGTGGGCAAGATCCCGCACGACGGTATCGGCGGGCGCACCAAGCTCACGCCGGCCGACGGCGCGCGCGGCGAGGTTGTGATTGAGCAGCCGCGCGGCGAGGCGTACTACTATGTGCGCGGTAACGGCACCAAGAATCTGGACCGTTTTCGCGTGCGAACGCCGACGTCGCAAAACCTGGCGGGTCTGACACATGCGCTGCAGGGCGTGCTCCTTGCCAACGTTCCTATGATTATCCTGACCATCGACCCCTGCATTAGCTGCACGGAAAGGTAGGCGCGGCATGAGTTTACTGACATTTGCCAAGACGGCCTTGGGCTCTATGGTCAAGCAGCCGGTCACGGTGTGCTATCCGCAGGAGAAGCTCGCGGCACCCGAGCGCTTGCGCGGGCGCATCGTGAACGACATGGACGTGTGCATTTGCTGCGGGATGTGTGCGCGTCGCTGCCCGGCGGGCGCGCTCGCGGTCGATCGCAAAGGCGGTACCTGGTCGATTGACCCGTACGCCTGCGTGGTGTGCGGCGAGTGCATCGAAAGCTGCCCCAAGCACTGTCTGAGCATGGACACCGCCCGCACTCCAGTTGCGGCGAACAAGACTCCCACGGTAGAAACCAAGCCGGAGTAGCGCTGGAATAGGGGCCGGTGGGGCAAAAATGCCCCGCCGGCCCCGCGCTTAAACGCGCGGTTGGGCCGCCACGAACAAAACTATGCCGGATTACGGGGCTGGATGGCGAACCTCCGACCATACAGAAAATCGCAAAAACAAAACCGCAGGTAGATAGCCTGCCGTTTTTCAAAAAATGGAGGTATGGATGAGGACCCCGACTTTAGCCCCGTAATCCGACATAGTTTTGAAATGCCACCATATCCGTAACAGCCCCTGATCCCTCGGGGACGGAGGAAAACGGATCATTTTGGTCCCGCGAGGTTTGCGGAGGTGCTCGTGCAGGGCCGTCCGAACAAAACTATGTCGGTTTACTACGATGAATTCGACATTCCCGACCATGACTGTATTTTTCTAAATATTGCAAGCGCTCTACCTGCGGTTTTGCAAGTGCGCAATTTGCCGTGGTCAAAGGTGGGCGATTCACCGTAGTAAACCGGCATAGTTTCGAAATGGTATTAAATCGGTGACAGCCATTTCACTCTGCCGGGGCGGTCGGTCGCTGGGTAATTACCCTCGCAGGTAGGCGATGGCGATCTGCGTGCGGTTGCGTAGGCCCATTTTGGCAAGGATCGAGCTGATGTGGTTGCGCACGGTGCCTTCGCCCATGTATGCCGTGGCGGCAATCTCCTTGTTGTCGAGGCCACGGGCGATGAGCTCGGCGACTTCGAACTCGCGGTCGGTCAGGCTGGCAAAGGCCGCGGGCCGGCGAGGCGTGCCCGCCGCGATGCCCGCCCCATCAAAATCGATGTCCTCGATCGCCTTACTCTCGAGCACGCGTTTGCCGTCCATGACCTGCGCCAGCGCTGGCGGAATGGCGGCGACATCGGTCTTGATCAGGTAACCGCGGGCGCCCAGCTTGAGCGCCGACACAATGTACTCGTCATCCGAGAACGTCGTCAGAAACACCACGCGCGCCGCAGGGTCGCGCTCAAGGATCTCGCGTGCGGCCGAAAGTCCGTCGCGCCCCGGCATCTGGATGTCGAGCAGTGCGATATCGGGTGCGTGTTCGGCATAGAGCGAAACCGCGTCGTTGCCGTTGGCGCCGGTGCCCACCACTTCGATCTGCGGCTGGGCGCCCAGGATAATCTTGAGCGAATCGACTACCAAACGGTCGTCGTCGACAACAATGAGCCTCATCGGTCCTCATCTCCTTGCTGTTTGGGAACGGTGGCAAACACACGCCAGCCGGCGGCGCCGGCACGCGGGCCAGCGGTGAAGGTGCCGCCAAGCGCCTCGACGCGCTCGCGCATGGAGCCGAGCCCCATGCCTCCTGTGACGTTGCGGCCGCTTGCTTGAGCCCCGCCTGCGCCATCGTCGGTAACAATGAGCTGGTAAAACGACGGATGCTCCATGCACCGTACGGTGACAGTACGGGCGCAAGCGTGGCGCATGGTGTTGGAGAGCGCCTCGCGCAGGACCGCCGCAAAGCAGTTCGCGACGTTTGCGGGCGCATGTTCGGCCATAACTTCAAGCTCAATCTGCGGGCCGCCGTCCGAGCGCGCGCCTTCGACAATGCGTTCGAGCTGCACGGAAAGGTCGACGGCGTTGTCGTTGAGCGCGTGGACGCTGGTGCGCACAAGCTGGAGCGCCTCGTCAACCGTGCGTTTGACGTCGGCGAAATCGGCGGCAACCCTGGGCTCGTCGGCGTGCACGACGCGCAGGGCCTCGGTCTGCAGCGAGGCGCGCGTGAGCTGGTGGCCGACGTTATCGTGGATCTCGCGCGCGATACGGGCGCGTTCGGCGAGTGTCGCGAGCTCGACTTCGTAGTCCTGGCGATCGGCAAGGTCGCGGTTGCGCGCTTCGAGCGCGAGAGCTCGTTCCTGCAGCTCGTCGCGGATGCGGCGCATGCGCTGCTGCTCGCGCTCCAACTGGGCGGTACGTAGCGATAACAAGGTGGCGGCAACTGAAAGGATGGCGGTCAGTAGAAGCGTTCGGGCGGTGAGCGCGTCGGCGCGTAGGTCCGCGACGAGTGCGAAGACAAAGGCGACGCCAATGCCCAACGCGACCCAAACGTGTTCACGGCGCACGCGCCGCGCGATGTCATAGAGGGCGAGAGGCGCAAACGGCACAAACGGCGGCACGAAGACAGCCCCGATGATGTAAGCGTAACTCGCGGCCTCGCTTGTGCGGCTCGTGCGTTCTCCCTTTGCGACCTCGGCCAGCGAGGTGGCGATAACGCCAAGGCAAAACGCCGCGACCAGGCGAACGTCCACAGTAAGACCTATGGCGGCCGCAATGCAGCACACCAGCACAATCGATTTGTCGAAAAGCCTGTTCATACGGGTATTGTACGCGAAGCTGCGCGTGGTGGAGGGGCCGCCTGCGCAACCGTGACATTCCTCCCGCGCGGCAAATTGGCGTCGATCGCTCGCGCGAGCGGGGGTTTCGCCTCCACCCCCCCCGCACTCGTGACAAAGCTCACTGGCGCGCGCCGGCGGCTCCTGCGATGATGCAATCGTACCGGGCCGCAATCAACAGGAGGGCCGCCTCATGACAGACATCGTCCACGTCGAAAACCTCGTCAAGCGCTACGACGATCTTATCGCGCTCGACCACTTTAACCTGAGCATCGCCCCCGGCGAGATCTTTGGCCTGCTGGGCCCCAACGGCTCGGGCAAGACCACGTCCATCAACTGTATTTTGCAGCTGCTTGCCTACGACAAAGGCACCATCGAGCTGTTCGGCGAACCCATGACGCCCGCCCGCTACGACATCAAGCGCCGCATCGGCGTGGTGCCGCAGCAGGTGGCGGTGTTCGACGAGCTTACGGTGCGCGAGAACATCGACTATTTCTGCAGCCTCTACGTCAGCGACCGCAAGCGCCGCCGCGCGCTGGTGGACGAGGCGATCGGCTTTGTCGGGCTGGGCGACTTTGCCAAGTTTCGCCCCGGCAAGCTCTCGGGTGGCCTGGCGCGTCGCCTCAACATTGCCTGCGGTATCGCGCACAAGCCCGAGCTCATCTTCTTTGACGAGCCCACGGTGGCGGTCGACCCGCAGAGCCGCAACGCCATCCTGGAGGGCATCTGCCGCCTGCGCGACGAGGGCGCCACGGTGGTGTATACCAGCCATTACATGGAGGAAGTCGAGCAGATTTGCAGCCGCATCATGATTATGGACGGCGGGCGCGTGCTGGCGCAGGGCACCAACGACGAGCTCAAGCGCATGATTCAAATGGGCGAGCGCGTGACCGTCGAGGTCGGCGCCGTCGAGCCCGCCACGGTCGAGCGGCTGCGCGCCCTCGAGCACGTGCTTTCGGTCGAGCTGTCCGGCGGCGAGCTCGTCTGCACCTGCGAAGCGAGCCCGCACAACCTGGTCGACATCCTCGACACACTGCGCGCTGCCGACGTGGCACTCGGCCGCGTGTGGAGCGAGCCGCCGACTCTCAACGACGTGTTCCTCGAGATCACCGGCCGCGAGCTGCGCGACTAGGGGGCGGTCATGTTCAACACCATCATCATCACGGTCAAGACGCTGCTGCGCCGGCCGAGCACGTGGGTCTGGGGCGCTCTCTTTCCCATCGCGCTCTCCACGATGTTCATGTTTATGTTTGCGAACCTCAGCTCCGACGGCACGGTCGACCCGGTGCCGGTTGCCGTCGTGGCGGACGAGGCCTGGGACGCCTCGACCTTTAAGGACGTGGCGACGTCGCTTGCCAAGGAGGGCGACGACCAACTGCTCGAGATCCACGAGTGCGACGACGCAGCCGACGCGAACCGCGCGCTTAAGGCCGGAGAGGTCGCGGGCATCTATACGGTCGACGACGCGGGCACGCCCAAACTCACGTTGCTTTCGAGCTACGACAGCTCGCGTGCCTCATCGGTGCTCACCGACCGCAGCATTCTGGAGACGGTGGCAAGCTCGTATACGCAAAACGCCGAGCTCATGTCCCAGATTGCCCAAGACAACCCGGCGGCGCTCGCCGACCCGGAGGCGGTTACGCGCGCCCTGTCGCTCGAGG
The DNA here is from genome assembly GCA_902479205.1 of uncultured Collinsella sp. Lineage (GTDB taxonomy): Bacteria > Actinomycetota > Coriobacteriia > Coriobacteriales > Coriobacteriaceae > Collinsella. Next base: position 6,194 of record CABSNX010000027.1, read on the forward strand.
GCGGCACCCGTCGCGTAAGCCTGACACGCACCACGCCCGATGGCACGGTCATCTACTACTACGCGCTCTTTGGTCTGGTGGCGATGATGTCTGCCGAGTTTGCCGCCTTGAGCGTCGTCGATTTGCAGCCCAATCTGTCCGGCCTTGGCGCACGTCGCTGCGTGGGCGGCCTTTCCAAGACGGCGTCGCTGGCTGGCATCTTTGTCGGCTCGTGGCTGGTCTCCTTTGCTTCGATGGCGATTGCGATCGGCTACGTGCGCCTAGTCGTGGGCATCGACTTTGGTGGGCGCGAGGGACTGTGTTTGGTGGGCGGCGCCGCTTCCGCGCTTGCCGCCACGGGCTTGGGACTCTTTGTGGGCACGCTTCCCGTTAAGGGCGGCAAGGCGTCCAAGTCGGGCATCCTCACGAGCTTTGCCACCACGTGCGCCCTGTTCGCCGGTCTCTACGGCGAGCCGGCGATGGCGCTTGCCGACGACGTCGCCCGCGCCTGCCCGGCTGAGTGCTGGCTCAACCCCGTCAAGCTCATCTGCGACATGTTCAACCGCCTGTATTTCTTTGAGGACCTGGGCCCCTTTGCCGTTCGCGCGGGCGCACTCGTCCTGATGGCCCTGGTGTTTGTCGCCGCCGCCACGCTGATCTTTGGAAGGAGCCGCTATGAGCACCTTTAAGACCGCGCTTCGCATGGCGCTGGCGCACCCGCTCTATCTGCTTATCTATACGGTGTTCATCTCGCTCATGGGTGTGTTTATCGCAGCATCGGTGAGCTGGAACTCGTCGCAGCTCACCGAGTACAAGCCCTACGATGCCAACGTGATCGTGGTCGATCGCGACGACAGCGATCTTTCGCGTGCGCTTACCAAGCATCTGGGTTCGCGCTTTGAGCTGGTCACGGGCGTCGACGACGACACCTACGACCTTGCGGACGCGCTTTCCAAGAGCAACAGCGCCAAGGGCAGTGCCGACTGCGTGTTCTTTATCCCGGAGGGGTTTGAGGACGACCTCGTTGCAGCCGCCCACGCGGGGGAGTCCCTGCCCAAGCTCGATGTGACCTACGGTGCCGGAACCATGGCGGCGGCGCTTTCGTCTGCCGAGGCCTCGCGCTGGATCTCACTCGCGGGCGCTGCGGCGGCGCTTGAGCCCACTTCCTCCAACGGTGACGTTGCCAAGGCTGCCGAACATGCCGCTGCCGAGCGTGCCGAGGTCGAGATCGAGCAGGTCAAGGTCGACTCGACGGCCGCCGCCACGCTCGAGTCGTACTTCAACTTTGGTGCGTACGCGATTATCTCGTCGGTCATCGTGTCGGTGGGGCTGGTGTTCTCGGGCATGAACGAGCCCGAGCGCGTGCGTCGTATGGATGCCGGCCCAATCTCCGAGCGCCAGCGTTCGCTTGCCGTGTTTGCGGCCGCCGCCGTACTCACCGTCTGCATCTGGTTTGTGTCGAGCATGATGGGCGTCGTGGGTTTTGCCAGCGCGGTTGCCGAGGTCGGCGTGGGCCGTGTGTGCCTGGCGCTGGCGGCGACGTTTGCCCTGGCGTGCACGCCGCTGGCCGTTGGCTTTGCCCTTTCGAGCCTGGGTGCGCGCGAGGAGCTGCTCAACGGTGTGGGCAACCTGCTCGGTATGCTCATGACGTTTTTGGGCGGCGCCTGGATGCCGCTGTCGCTCATGGGCTCGGCTGTGCAGACGGTGGCGCATTTTGTGCCGACGTTTTGGGTGAACGACGCGATCGGCAAGGCGCTCGCCGCGGACCTGACGCCTACCGTGCTGGGTGATATCGCCTGCGATCTGGGTGTCACGGTGCTCTTTGCCGCGGCCATTGCCGCCGTAGGCCTAGCCCTCGCTCACAACAAATCCCGCGCCTAGCCACCTAGTCATTTAAGAGCGTCCCCAATGACTAGTCTGAAATAAATTTCAGGCCTCGCCCCAAAATAGTTCGCCAAGGTTTACTATAACGCTCATAAAGTAGTACGAGGCTAACAATGGGGGATACCATGGCAACGCAGGAAGCCTACGTCCAGGTTAAGGATCTCAAAAAGCACTACGGCGACGGTGATGCGCGCCTGACGGTGCTTGACGGCATCGACACGTCCATCAACCGCGGCGAGATCTGCGTCATGCTGGGGCCTTCGGGTTCGGGCAAGTCCACGTTTCTTAACCTGATCGGCGGCTTGGAGGATGCCGACGCCGGCTCTATTCTGGTGGACGGCTGCGACCTCACCACGCTCAACGCCGGCGACCTGGGCGAGTATCGCCGCCGTGAGCTGGGCTTTGTCTTTCAGTTCTACAACCTGGTGCCCGATCTCACCATCAAGGAAAACATCGAGGTCACGGCGCACCTGTCCAAAAAGCCGCTCAACATCGACGACCTGCTGCGTTCGCTGGGCCTCTACGAGCACCGCAACAAGTTCCCGCGTCAGGTCTCGGGCGGCCAGCAGCAGCGTTGCGCCATCGGCCGCGCACTCGTCAAAAACCCGGGTCTGCTGCTGTGCGACGAACCCACGGGCGCGCTCGACTACAAGACGTCCAAGGAAATCCTACAGCTCATGGAGGATGTCAATCACGAGTACGGCTGCACCATCATCATCGTCACGCACAACGCCGCCATCGCGCGCATGGCAAATCGCGTGCTGCGCCTGCGCGACGGGCGCATCGTCGAGGATGAGCTCAACGAGTCGCCCGTCGCGGCCGCCGAGCTCGATTGGTAGGCGGCGCTATGACACCTCTCGCAAAACGTCTCCCGCGCGAGCTGCGTCGCAATATCGGCAAGTACCTGGGCATCTTTTTGCTTATGTGCGGAAGCATCGCCCTTACCTCGGGCTTTTTGCTCGCGGCCCACTCCATCGGTTGCCTTATCGACGACATGCGCGATGCGTACACGATTGAGGACGGCCGCGTGACCACCTCCTTCGAGGCCACCGACGAGCAGCTCAAGGCTGCCGAAGACGCAGCCAGCGACGTCGGCGGCGTCACGCTCTACAAGAATTTCTCCATCGACGCCATCATCAAAAAGACCGCCGGCGACGACGGCACCAAGCGCACGCTGCGCACCTATGCGCACCGCACCAAGGTCGATATCGCGTCCTACTGTGAGGGCAAGGAGCCCAAGACGGACGATGAGGTGGCCATCGACCGTGTCTTCGCCACCAACAACAACCTCGCCGTGGGCGATAAGGTTGAGCTTGAGGGCCGCACCTACACCATCTGCGGCATCATGACCCAGCCCGATAGCCAGGCGCTGTTCCTCAACAATTCGGACTTTACGGTGAACACCATCACGTACGGCGTGGCCGAGGTCACCGATGCCGGCTTTGCCGCGCTCGAGGATGCCGGTGGCGCACCCGCCTACACCTACTCCTTCACCTTTGCCGATCGCGATCTCTCCACTGCAGACCGCATCGACGCCGAGCAGGATATGGTAGAAGCGCTCACCGATGCCGATGCACGCGTGGACGATCTGACCGACGCCGATTCCAACCAGGGCATTGGCTATGCGCGCGACGACGTGGACGGCGACTCCATGATGTGGATGACGCTGCTCGACATCATCATCGTGATCATGGCGTTCGTCTTTGTGGTCCTTACCGACGCCACCATCGAGGAGGAGAGCGCCATCATCGGCACGTTGCTCGCCAGCGGCTATCGTCAACGCGAGATCGTGCTGCACTACCTTGCGCTTCCCGCCATCGTGGGCGTGGTCGCGGCGCTTTTGGGCACTGCGCTCGGCATTGCGTTCTTTACCGAGCCCATGCGCAGCCTCTATTACGGGTCGTACAGCCTGCCGCCCTTCCAGGTGTACTGGAGCTGGGAGATCTTTGTGAAGTGCGCCGTGGTTCCCGCCGCCGCGCTCATCCTCATCACGCTGGTGGGTCTGCTTCGCAAAATGGGTAAGACCCCGTTGCAGTTCCTTCGTCACGAGGCGAGTGGCAAATCGGGCACCAAGCGCGGCATGCAACTGCCGGAGCGCATGGGCTTTGTCTCGCGCTTCCGCCTGCGTATCTTCCTGCGCAACCTGGGCAACTTCGCCACGCTCTTCGTGGGCATCGCGTTTGCCTCGCTGCTGCTGCTCTTTGGCCTGGCGATTCTGCCCACGATGACGCACTACGCGGACAACCTCGAGACGAGCCTGGTCGCCGAGCACCAGTACACGCTCAAGGCTCCGCTGGAGCTCGAGGGCACTGCCGAGGAGCGCGAGCAGTGGTCAGCACTCGAGCGCTTGCAGTCGGTTGACGGCGCGCTGCTTTCTGCCGCTCAGGATGCCGATGACGAGCTTGACGACGCGGCCGATGCGGCGCAGACGGCAGCCGATGCCGCGACCGCATCTCCGTCTGCCGAGAGCCTGGCCGCGGCGCAGGATGCGCTTGCCAAGGTCCAGGACAAGAAGGGTGCGCTCTACGCGCGCCTCGATGATCTTGCCGATGCCCTCGGCTGCGACCGCGATGAGGCTATCGACCTGATTGACAAGGCCTCTAAGATCGACACTGACAACGACGATATCCACCCGGTCAATACGACCGATAACGACGCGGGTGCAATCGCGCAGGCCGAGAAATACGCCGTTTACCAGCTGCAATACGACCGCGGCGACGGAAATGGGCAGGAGACGATTTCCGTCTACGGCATCTCGCCCGATTCGCGCTATTGGAAAGACCTCAACGTCGGCGATGGACGCGTCGTCTTTGGCGGCGGTCTGCTCGATAAGTTTGGCTGGAGCGAGGGCCAGAAGGTTACGCTCGGCGACAAGTACGAGGGCGAGCATTATTCCCTTGAGTACGCGGGCAAGGGCTGTGCCTGGGGCTCCAAGTCGGACATGAATATCTATATGAGCATCGATGACTTTAACGAGCTGTTCGGCAACGATGCCGCCTACTTTAACGGCTATGCGAGCGATGAGAAGCTCGGCCTCGATGCTCGTTACTTTGCCGGCGACACCACGCCCGACGACATGCGCGCCGTGGGCGACCAGTTCATCGGCATGATGAGCAAAATGATCGGCATGATGGTCGGGCTCGCGGTGTTTATCTTCCTGCTGTTTATGTACCTGCTGACCAAGGCTGTGATCGACCACAGCGCCCGTTCGATCAGCTACATGAAAGTCTTTGGCTATCGCGATAGCGAGATCTCGCATCTGTACATCCGCTCGATCACGCTGTGCGTGGTGGCGTCGCTCGTGCTGAGCCTGCCGGTCATTATTGGCTCGCTCACGGCCATCTTCCGCTCGATGCTGCTCGCCTACAACGGCAATATCGAGATCTACGTGCCCGCTTGGTCCATGGTTGCATGCGTCGGCATTGGCTTTGCGACCTACCTGGTCGTGGCGCTGCTACACACGCGTTCTATCAAGCGCGTCAGCCTAGCCGAGGCCCTTAAAGTCCAAGAGTAGTCGTTTAAGAACCTCCCCAACGACTAGGTTTCGCGCTTGACTTTGACCCTACTTTAACGGGTACCATCCTCTATGTCTGTAACGCCATATAGACCGAGGGGATAGATCTATGACCGCAACTGCACCCGCAGCACCCGCTAAGGTATACTTCACCAACTTGCGCACGCATGCTCGCGAGAGCCAGCTCGACAAGCTCAAGCGCCTCATACGTCACGCCGGTATCGAGCAGATCGACTTTGAGAACAAGTTCGTCGCCATCAAGATTCACTTTGGCGAGCTGGGCAATTTGAGCTTTTTGCGCCCCAACTACGCCCGCGCCGTCGCGGATGTCGTGAAGGAGCTGGGAGGCAAGCCCTTCCTCACCGACTGCAATACGCTCTATGTGGGTAGCCGCAAAAACGCGCTCGAGCACATCGATACCGCCTACCAGAACGGTTTTACCCCGTATGCCACGGGCTGCCAGATCATCATCGCCGACGGCCTCAAGGGCACCGACGAGGCACTCGTCCCGGTCGAGGGCGGCGAGTACGTGCGCGAGGCCAAGATCGGTCAGGCTCTCATGGACGCCGATATCGTGATCAGCCTCACCCACTTTAAGGGCCATGAGCAGGCCGGTTTTGGCGGTGCCATGAAGAACCTGGGCATGGGAGGCGGCAGCCGTGCCGGCAAGATGGAGCAGCATGCCGCCGGCAAGCCGAACGTCGCGACCGAGCACTGCGTTGGCTGCCATGCCTGCGAAAAGATCTGCGCGCACAACGCTGTCTCGTTCGACGACACCCGCGAGCGCGAGCTTGCCAGCGGCGCTACTCGCACGGTGCACGTGGCCGCCATCGACCACGATCGCTGCGTGGGCTGCGGCCGCTGCATCGGCGTGTGCAACCAGGACGCCATCAAGCCCGGCCATGACGCCGCGGCCGACGTGCTCAACTGCAAGATCGCCGAGTACACCAAGGCCGTCGTCGACGGCCGCCCGAGCTTCCACATTTCGCTCGCCATGGATATCAGCCCCAACTGCGATTGCCATCCCGAAAACGACACGCCTATCGTCAACGATATCGGTATGTTCGCGAGCTTCGACCCGGTCGCCATCGACCAGGCCTGCGCCGATGCCGTCATGGCATCCGAGCCGCTGCCCAACACCGAGCTCACCGATAGCGCGGCCAAGATGGAACATAACCACGAGCATCTGGAGGGCGAGCAGGCCAAGGATCCCTTCTGCATCACGCATCCCGACACCGACTGGCGCGCCTGTATCGCACACGCCGAGAAGATCGGCCTGGGCACGAGCAAGTACGAGCTCATCGAGGTCAAGTAGCGCCTGTCTATCGGACATATCAAGCGCTTTTGTAGCGCAACGTTAGCAAAAGCCGCCCGTGAGCACAGCGCTCGCGGGCGGCTTTCCGGAAGTATGCGGCAAATTTCGAGACCGCCGAGCACACGACATTTTTCGGCAACAAAACCCCTGATAAATTGTTGGTAAAACTGTGGTCTGGTCGGCAGTTCCAGATTTTGCCGCATACTTCCGAAAATAGGGGGTCAGATAAAGCCCTAGACGTTGCTTTTTGCCTAAAAATACTCGTCGAGGAAGTTGTTGACCGTGTTCCAGTAGAGCTCGGGGTCAACTTGCGCACTCTTGGCGTGGGTGGCGCCATGGATGGTGAGCTTTTGCTTGACCTTGCTGGCGCACGCGTCGTAGTTTTGGTCGAGCATGCTGTACGGCACAAAGGTGTCCTGGTCGCCGTGGATAAACAGCATGGGAACCGTCGCGTGTTTGAGTTGCTCCACACTGCTCGCCGTATGAAAGTCGTAGCCCGCGCGCACGTTGCACACCAAGTTTGCTACATCGAGCAAGGGAAAGCTGGGCAGGCCGAACACGTCCTTGAGCTGCAGGGAAAACTCGTCCCAAACACTCGTATAACCACAGTCCTCGATAATGCATTTTACGTTTGCGGGCAGAGATTCCCCCGCGACGTTCATGGCAGTTGCTGCACCCATCGACTCGCCAAAGACCAGGATGCGCGCCTCGGGGTCAGCCTGAACGATCCGCCCAATCCATGCGACGACATCGAGCCGCTCGGGCCAGCCCATGCCGATATAGTCGCCGCCGGAGCGCTCGTGGGCGCGGGCGGCAGGCGCGAGCACGTTCATGCCGCGGTCGTGGAAGCGCTTGGCGTATCGGGCCATGCCGATGGGCTCGTTGGTATATCCATGCAGGCAGACGGCATAATCGTGGGTGTTCTCCGAGGCGGCAAAATACCAAGCGGCGAGCTCGGTTCCGTCATCTGCGGTAAGGCTGCTGCCTGTCTCTTATACACATCTGACGCTGCCGACGAAAAGCCTTGTGTAGATCTCGG
>CABSNX010000028.1 GCA_902479205.1 uncultured Collinsella sp.
AGGCTATTCGTCGGCAGCGTCAGATGTGTATAAGAGACAGGTAGTCCTGGTCGCGCCAGTTTTCGACCGAAGCACTTTGCGACGAATACTTGAGCACCCACGTGCCGTCCTCAAGATAGAGCGGCGGAACATCGGGGTAGGCGCCGCGCTTGGAATTGTGCACCGAGAGTGCGAAGGTCTTCTCGCGCGGATGTTTAACGCGCCCGCGACCAGGCCAAAAAATGCCCGAATCGCGCGACACCGGAAAGAGTTCAGAATCAATCGACAGGCGGAAGGGATATTGAGGGTTGTCGGCATTGGTGCGATGCGGAAGCTTATCCCACAGGCCGTCACGCTGCTCCTCGCGCAAGAACCACTCCCAGGCCTGTACATATTCGGACGGCACAAAGCTGCAAGCGCGGTCAAAACTCGGCCGAGCAATCAGCGGAACACCAGAAGCAATGCCGTCCATAAGGAACCTCCAGGAAGAACAGTTCTTCACATTATCGCCTACGCAACAATGGCACCGCACGAAAAAGGGCCCACTTCCTTCGAAGTGGGCCCTTAGCCATCCTCATTGTGGCGAACGTCGGCATTACGACGTTGCGACACCGGCGAGCTTTACGCTGACGTTATAGGTCGTCGGGCTGTTCTCGATGGACTTGCCATTAACACAATCCGCGTCGGTACCTTCCATCCAAATATAGACACGCACTGCAACGCCGTTGTAGCCAACGCCCCTAGCAATCAGTTCGGTACCTGTAGCAACCGAATAATCGTCGCTGTCACCCTTAGTAGCAACCCATCCGTCCGTGCCGCCTTTAAAGATATGGGGATAGGTTGCTTTCGCGAGCGTCGGAGTGCCATTCTTGTTTTGGATGCTCGTCCAGCCATCAATAGCGCTTGCATCGTTACCCTTGCCCGTCTCATCGCGCATGGCATATACAACGCGCAGTTTTTCTTCGTCGACACACGACTTGCCGTCAGGCCCAATCTCCTGCGTGGTAATCGCAACGCGCAGAGAACCAACCATGGTCTCCGACGCCTCGCCACCCACGGGCTCAATCGTTACGGGCTCACCGTCAGACGCGTCAAGGTAAACGTCAGCCGTGCCAGTATCGGTAATGGTGTAGACGATATATTCGCTTCGAATGAAGGCGTTGTACTTCTTACCGGCAACCTCATACTCACCGGGCAAAGCGTTGGCAGCGGTTGAGAAAGAGGGCATTGAATAGTCAGTTACCAGGCCCTGGTTGTTCCAGCCATTGCAAACGTACCAGCTTTTAAGGTCGTCAGTCGACGACGGGCTGAGCGTGGCACCCGTGGTCTGAGCCTCCAACGACTTCTGCTCGCCACCGTGCTGGGCACCGTTTTTGAGCTCATCGATCTGAAGGATGAAACCATTGGTCGTCGCGCTAATGGTTGACGTGGTCGCAGAGACCTTTGTGTTAGCGACGTACCACGCATAGGTCGCTGCCGACAGGGCAAACGCAGAGAGGACCACGCTAACGGCGGCCGCAACAAGTTGTGTTTTTAGGCTCTTAGACGATTGCACGTGATCCTCCTTTCAAAAACAGAACGGGCACCCGGCGCATAAACCGGGCGCCCGCTTGGTCCCAAATACCATTTAGGAATTAATTGGACTACTTGGCTTCGTTGGGAGCGTTTACTTCCTGATTCTGAGTGCTAACAGGCGTCGCGGTAAAAGTGACAGTCGCACCAATAGCGGTCAGCTTATCAAGGTTGTTCGTATACACGTTCGTTTCGGAACCATCGTAAAAAACGTACACGTCTACATCAACAGACTGATTGGCTGCAATTGCATCGGCAAGCACGCCGTCCGTATTGTTGCCTGCTGCGGACACCTTATCCTTGTACTCGGTGAGCGCCATGCCATCTGTGCTCTTTTGATAAACAGCCCAGTTATCACCGCAAACAACCAGAATGGAAAGAGCGTCCTCAAGCCCGTCAGTACCCTTAGAAGTAAGCTCAACACCGGAAACCTTCAGGTTCTTAAAAGAGCCTGCCTTGGCGTCTGCAGTACCGATCTTGAAGCTCTTCTTAATTGCAAACTCACCCTCAACAGCAGTCGCGGCGTCTCCAACGTCATAACGCGAATCCTTCAACTCAGTTGTAGCAGTCGCCGCGCTTGCGTAAGCAGACTTGAACAAAGGCTTGTTATCGGTGTTCTTTACGACCTGAGCAGGGTAAAGCTTCATATCTGCTTCATCTGCATAGGAGATAGAAGTGGTGGATCCTGCAGTAATAGCCGTCTTGTCAATCTTCAGGAACGGCGCGTTGGACTGAGCGCTGATCGTGCTTGTCGTCGCCTTAACCGTGTTGTTGCTCACAAACCATGCGAAGGTGGCGGAGCCGAGGGCTACGGCTGCCACGAGGACCATGGCGATGGCGGCGCCCATCTGCTTCTTTAATGCCTTGGTATCCATACGGACCCCTTTCTTTCCCCATTCATCCCAGATGACCCTCGAGAAGCCCGGAAGGGGAGCCCGCGCTTTCGTGTTGGATGTCGCTTGTCCATCCTTTAGACATGAAATTGAGAATACCACAATTCTTACGATTTCCTTATGAGTTTTCGACAGCCTACATTCCGGCGGATTCATAGGTCTACCTCGAGTTATATGTGGTGCTATGTGAACATCGTTTGCCTTATTTGATCTCTCTCCCGCGCAGCCATAAGCCCCTCTTAAGGCTTGCGAACGCAGCACCACGCCATCGCATACATTCACCCTCCGCCGAGCTTCACCCGAGCCTCCCCCCACTCGCTATACTGGTACAGAACGTGTCATTTTTGCCTGTTAAACGGGCTATTTGTTGGGAGGGCCCATGCCTGCTGCCAATCAACCCAAGGGAAGCGTTTCCACCGGATCGATCAAACCGGTGACGCGCAAAGCCGTTCGTTGCCAGCGCGAAGTTGCCTGGCTGGTCACGCAAGCGGCCGGCAAGCTCGTCGCCACCACCGACGACGTCAATGCGCCCACGCCCAGCTTTGTACTGGCGACGGCATTGTCGTACACCCGCAAGCAGGAGCAGGCCGCTCAGGACCGTGGCACCGCGATCGACTACAAGGCCGTCATGGGCCCCGACCTTGGGAGCTTTTGTGCGGCTGCGGGGCTGCCCGCAGCACCCAACGCGCTTTCGGACGCGGGCTACATGTTCACCCTCTCGGGCGCAGATCTGATCCGCGACCTTTATGCCTACTGCGGCGACCTGGGCGAGCGCATGGGAGACGCGGCGCAGGTCAAACCGGGCTACGCGATCAAGCTCGCGCTGCGGTTGTTCTTGCTGGACGCCACCGCTGGCAACGGCTCTACCCCCAAAGACAACGCCTCCGCATAACAAAAGCGCCGGGCCGAATAATCAATCCCGGCCCGGCGCTTGTTCGTTCTACTTGTTCCCATCCCCTGCGGGCGAGTTCTTTTGGTTGCGGCGGTTACTCCAAGTCACGTTGTGCTCTTTGTAGTAATCGGGCGCCTCGTTGCCGCTCGCGCTAATGGGGTCGTTGCCGGTCAGGGTGTCGGCAATATCCTGTACGAACTTAACGAACAGGCTCGAATCGTCGGTCTCGGACGAATCAAAATCAAAGCCGAACTCCACCGCGCCACCGATAATCTTGTCCACGCACTCCGGGTCGTCGCCGTCTAGCCAAATGACCACGGTGTACTTGTCCACATCACCCACGCGGAAGTTTTTGTGGCTGATGGTCGTTACCACGTCCTTGGACGCAAACGGCTCGGTGTTGGGCTCGGGGTTACCATCGGCCGCAGCCGCCGCATAGGTGGTGGGCTCGCCGTTGCGATACACCCTCACGCGCGCCGCCTTCTCCACGCCCTTGCTAGCGCTGACCACCTTGAGCTTGGCGCTGTAGCCCAAATCGGTCTTGCCGGCGTTGCGGATATAGAAGGTGTACGCCACGTAGTTTTTGCCGTTGTGGCTGCCGTCGATGTCGTCCAGGTTGTCGGGCAGGTCCTCGGCAGCGATATTGGTGCCGTTGTCCAAGGCGTCGGCGGCCAGGCGCGCGGTGGCGTTGTTAAAGTCGCCATTGTCGGCAATGGCAACGCCGCGGCGGAACAGCTCCAGGCGGTTGAGGTTGATGGTAAAGTTACCCATGTTTTCCTGCATAAACGACAGGGCGAACAACACGCCAAAGGCAAGCGCCAGCATCACGAGGGCCTTTTGCAGCTTGTCCATGCGCAGCAGCGCCGCGCCGATGCGCTCCATGCGGCGCTTGGGCATATACATGGACACGACCGCGTCGGGGTCGATGTCGTCGAGGTCCTGGTCGGCCAGCGCCTGCTCCAGTTCCTCGATGCGTACCACGCCGCGCAGGTTGCGCTTGGGCTTGGGCTTGCCGAAGCGCTTGCGGGAGGTGGGAGCCTGCTCGGGTGCGGAGTCGTCGCCGGGCACGTCCTCGGCATTGGTGCTGGGCGCGTTCTGCAACGTGTCCTCGGCCGCGCCTTCGGCCAAATCCTCGGCAGCTTGATCTTTATTGTTGTTACGCTTGAACAGAGCCATGGCGATCAGAGCTTATATTTGGCGCGAATGTAGCCGACGTATTCTTTGACAAGCTCGCGCTCCATGTCGTCGGCGTAACGGAACTGCAGGCCGCAGACGTTGCGGTACAGGCTGCCCTTGGGCGCGCGGCGCACCCAGCACACGATGCCCAGCTGCTCGGGCAGCTCGTGCCGCTCGCCCTGCAGACGGATCGAGGGCATTTGCACGGCCAGGGCCTCGCCCACATCGGGGTAATCGTTGAGGTAAATAGCCAGGCCGCCGGCCGAGACGTCGATGGTCATGGCGTCCTCGGGCTCGGGGGTCGGCGCGTTGTCGCGCTGGTAGGTCAGGCGCATGGCGACCTTAAAACGCTCGTCGCGGCGTTTGACGAAGGTGCGCTGCTCGGCGACTTTGCGCATTTTCCAGTAGGTGCGGATGCCCTTTTTCTCGACCGACTCGGGGTAGCCGGCGAGCACGAACGTCTCCTCGCCCACTTTGTATTGCAGCAGGAGCTTTTGGTTTTCATCCATGATAAGCGGCTTGCCGGCGAGCATGGGCGCGCTCATAAGAAAGTACGCCTCGTCCAGGTTCTCTTTGTACGTGGCGAGCATGTTGAAGTCGGTTTTTTGGCCCATGGGCACGTCGAATGCCACCTGAAGCTTGGTCCCCGGCGTTATATGCTGCTCTGCCATGTTTTCTCCCCCAGTCGCGGGCGCCGATTTCGTCGTCGTGCGCGATACGCATTGGGCTATTGTAACTGCTTTGCCGTAGGTTTCGATGTGCGGTGCGTGAAATGGCAGGATGTGAGGCGGGGCAGCCACTAGTGCAGCTGCCCCGCGCGCTCCGTCAGCCGGTACTTGCGGTTGCGGCTCGTCGCCGACGCCGTAGGTTCAAGCTCGCCCCGTGCGATGAGCGCATTGACGCGCGTCCTAACCTGGGAGACGGTGAGTCCCGTGCATTCTGCCAGTTCACGTGTTCCCAGTTCGCCGTTGCGCTTGAGTGCCGCCACAATTAAGTCCCCGCCATGATCGATTTGCTCAACCTTCGCTCGGTAGAGGACAACCTTAAACCGGTCGAAACCCGGGCAAAACAATGGCTCAGCCAGACCGTGCGCACGCATGGCATCGAGCATCATTGGAATACCCGACCCGTTGCCTTCGGCAGGAGAGCCCGCGCCGTCGGGCAATGGGACAAGCGACATGAGCTTCACAAGCGTCGCATTGCGACATCGGGAGCTGCCGTCAAACAGGTTCTCGCGAGTCTTTCCTCCGTATAGGCCGCCGGGGTTCGTCACCTCGATACGGTCATCAAAGACGTCAACGGCGATCGACTGCCCACAGAACCGATCTCCGTATTCTCGGTGGATTACGGCGTTGGCGATTGCCTCGCGCAGGACCTCCTCGGGAATCTCCAGCGAGTCGACACGCGAGACGCCTTGGATCATCGAGGTTCGCCGCAAATTCTTGGCGACTGCCGCGATGGCATCCGAGATCATTTCGCCCAACGTTCCCTCGCAGATCGTACGGTCCATGAACCTCAACGACCCCGCCGCGCCCTTCTGCGTTCCGGCATAGACCACCACATCGATAAAGAGCTTAGGATAGAACTGCTGAGGATAGGCACCCGCAGCCAGGAGCCCGGCCTTAGTAACATTGCCCTGGGAGTCGAGGAAATTCAGGCGCTCCAGCTTCGTTTTCTTGTCCGGCGCGCCGCGCATTGCCCGGGGTGTCAGCGAGAAAGCACGCTCTAGCGTGCGGTCGACCAGGGCCTCGTCAAGATCGCCTGCGACCGCGCCGGGCACCGCATCGCGATCGCTAGGACTCGTCCGCTCGTATGACGACAGTGCCAAAACCTCGGTCGATGAAAGTGGCACGTCTTTGTCATCGATGCGCTTGTAGCTGCCACCCTGGGCGCCACGCTCTATTACATAGCAGGGCTTGCTCGACGGGTCGAGCTCCTCAATCGTGATAACGAGAACCACGGTGCCCCGAAGCTCCACGCGCTCAATAGTGTATTTGGGCGGATTGGCCAGTTTTCCGCGACCGCCGGCATCACCCATGCCCGCCACGAATTGGTTGAGCACCTTCTCGGTCTCAAAGTTCTCAACCGGGACAAAGCCCGCGCGCTCGCTCACTCCGAGCACGATAATGCCGCCGGCGGTATTCGCGAATGCGCTAACCGTTTCCCATACGTCGCGAGAAAGCGTCGTGGCGCTCTCCTTGACCTCGACGTTAAGATCGTCCGAGCCCATGCGCCTTAAAGACTCGAGCAGACCGGTCAGCTCGTTTTCGTTCATCTGCACGTCCTTTCGCTCGGCCCGGCGGAGAATGCCGCGAATAGATTTCCTTCATCTCTCAGTTATCTCTCGTAATTATCTCTCATCTTACTGCTATCTCTCATATAAGAGATGAGTGAGAGATGGAAGATAAGATGTCTACCATCTGTTTCATTTAAACATGTTCTTGCTGGTAGAACAATCGGTATTGAGACAATACCATGATTGCTTGTCTCTTTGCTGCTCAGTTATCTCTCATATTTATCTCTCATCTTTCTGTTATCTCTCATATAAGAGATGAGTGAGAAATGAGAAATGCATGAGTGATGGACGGTCAGGAATCGAGAGTGGATTTCCGGACGGTTTTTGGGCGTTTTGGGGCTGTTTCCGTCCGAAAATCCACTCTCGTTCAATTTGCGTCCGAATTTCCACGCTCGTGTGTCCGAAAATCCACGCTCGTGCGGCAGATTGGTCGAGGGCCCCATATGGGTATACTCTCGAGGATTCGACTCGATTCGCCCCCGCTGGGGCGTCAAAGGAGACTGCATATGCCCACTACCTCAACCGACCCGCGCGCCGCTGCCGCCGCGCTGCTGGTGCCCGGCACCACCTGCCATGGCTTTGCCGTCGAGCGCTGCGAGACCGTGCCCGAGCTCGACTCGGACGCCTACGTGCTGCGCCACACCGCCTCGGGCGCTCGCCTACTGTACCTGTCATGCGACGACGAGAACAAGGCCTTTGCCATTGGCTTTAAGACGCCGCCGGCCGATTCCACCGGCGTGTTCCATATTCTTGAGCACTCGGTGCTGTGCGGATCGGCCAAGTTTCCCGTCAAGGAGCCGTTTGTCGACCTGATCAAGAGCTCCATGCAGACGTTCCTCAACGCCATGACCTACCCCGACAAGACCATCTACCCCGTTGCCACCACCAACGAGCAGGACCTGTACAACCTGATGGACGTGTACCTGGACGCGGTATTCAACCCGGCCATCTATACCAAGCCCACCATTTTTGAGCAGGAGGGCTGGCACTACGAACTGGACCTGTCGGAGGACGTCGAAGGCGAGGGCGAGGGCGACGGCAGCTCCGCCAGCCTGCGCGAGGGCACGCTGCGTTATAACGGCGTGGTGTTCAACGAGATGAAGGGTGCGCTGTCCGACCCCATGAGCGTGCTGGACGACGCCGTCAACGCCGCGCTCTACCCCGACACCGCCTATGCGCACGAGAGCGGCGGCGACCCGCGCGCGATTCCCGCGCTCACCTACGAGCAGTTCCTGGACACGCACGCGCGCCACTACAATCCTTCCAACTCCTACATCACGCTCTACGGCGACCTAGATGTGGACCGCGCGCTGGCCTTTTTGGACGAGCGCTATCTGTCGCAGCCGAGTGCCGCGAGCCGCCGCATGGACGCTGCCGTTGCCGCCGGCGAGGACCCGTCCACGCTGGCACCCAATCCGCTGGACGTGCAGGCGCCCGTGACCTGCGAGTATAAGCGCATCGAGATGGCCACCACGCCCGAAAACGCCCTGGTGGGCCTGGGCCTGGTGCTGGGCAGCGCGCTCGACCGCAAGCGCACGATCGCGGCGGACATCCTGTTCGAGGCGCTGCTGGGCTCCAACGAAGCGCCGGTTAAGAAGGCCATTCTGGCCGCCGGCCTGGGCGGCAACGTGGTGAGCTACACCGCGGCCGAGAGCCTGCAGCCCTACGAGCTCATCATGCTGCAAAACGCGCAGCCCGGCGTGGCGCGCGAGCTGCGCCGCGTGTTCCAGGACGCCTGCCGCGACCTGTGCGAGCACGGCGTTCCGCGCGAGCGCCTGGAAGCCATCATCAGCAGCAACGAATACGATCTGCGCCAGCGCGACTACGGTATCGCCGACGGCGTGGCCATTGCGTGCGACGCGCTGAGCACCTGGCTCTACGATGACGACGCCGCGACGTTGGCGCTCAAGTACGGCCCGGTGTACGAGGAGCTGCGTGGCGAGCTGGACGGCAGCTATTTTGAGGACCTGCTGCGCGAGCTGGTGCTGGAAAACGACCACATGGCGCTCGTCGAGCTGGTGCCGGTGGACGCCGCCGAGGGTTCGGAGGGTGCCGAGGCCGCCGAGCTGGCAGCCAAGCGCGACGCCATGACCGATACCGAGCTGGCCGACGTGGTCGAGCGCACGGCCGCGCTGCGCGCCGCGCAGGAGGCGGAGGACACGCCCGAGGCCAAGGCCACGTTGCCGCGCCTGCGCGTGTCCGACATTGGCGAGGCGCGCCCCGAGCCTCCGCTGGTCGTAGACACGACCGCGCCCATCCCCTGCCTGCGCCACGGCATCCCCACCAACCGCCTGGCCTACGCCATGCAGTATTTCGATCTGAGCTGCGTCGCGTTTGAGGACCTGCCCTATGTGACGCTGCTCTGCCGTCTGCTCAAACAGCTGCCCACGCGTGAGCATTCGGCCGAGGAGCTTGACAACTTGCTCGCCGGCAAACTGGGCTTTTTGAGCTTTACGACCGAGGTCATGACCCAACCCGACGTGGACGGCGTGCGCCCCTACATGCTGGTGAGCGCCGGCGCCCTGTCCGAGAAGATCGATGCGCTGGCGAGTCTGCCGCGCGAGGTGTGGTCGAGCACGCTTTTGCTCGATGCCGACACCGACCGCGTACGCGACGTGCTCACGCAGATTCGCATTGGGCTTGAGCAGGGCTTTATCAACAACGGTCACTCGGCGGCGCTCGGTCGCGCGATGAGCTACAGCTCACCTTCGGCCGTGGTGCGCGAGCAGCTTTCGGGCGTGGACTTCTACCTGTTCCTGCGCGACCTGCTCGACCACTTTGACGAGCGCCTGGACGGCCTGCGCGCCAAGCTTGCCGAGCTGGCAGGCCGCATCTTTGTGGCCGATGGCTGCATGGCGAGCTTTACCGGCAGTGATGAGGACTTTGACGCGTACTGGAATGCTGCTGGCGACCTGGGGCTGGGCGCTGGCGACAGCACCGATGCCGGCCGCAACGCGCTCGTGGTGCCGACGCCGCGCGACCGCCACGAGGCCTTTGTCATCCCCAGCGACATCTGCTTTGCGGCGCGCGCGTGCGACCCGCGTCGCCTGGGCATCGACGTGACGGGCGCCTGGGCGGTTGCCGCCAACGCGCTCTCCTACGACTACCTGTGGAACGAGATCCGCGTGAAGGGCGGTGCGTACGGCTGCGGATTCCGCGCGGCCGGCGAGCGACAGACGGCGTTCTACACCTACCGCGACCCGGCGGTCGATCCTTCGATTGAG
Source organism: uncultured Collinsella sp. (assembly GCA_902479205.1). Classification (GTDB taxonomy): domain Bacteria; phylum Actinomycetota; class Coriobacteriia; order Coriobacteriales; family Coriobacteriaceae; genus Collinsella. Next base: position 10,033 of record CABSNX010000028.1, read on the forward strand.
CGTGTGGCGCGCGCAGGCGAATGGCTCGGCAGCTTTGAGCCCGACGAGGCCGCCTTTGAGGGCTTTATCGTGAGCTGCGTGAGCGGCATGGACGCGCCGGTGAAGCCGTACGCGCTCACCAAGCGCCGCAACACGACCTACCTGGCCGGGCTCGATCCGCACGCACGCGAGGAGCGCCGCGCCCAGATGCTCGCCGCCACGCCCGGTGAGCTTCGCTCGCTCGGCGCCGACGTGACGCGCATCGCAGCCGAGTCGCCAACCTGTGTCTTTGGCGGTCGAGACGTCATCGCCAAGAGCAACGCCGGCTTTAACGTCGTCGACCTGCTCAGCTAACCACAAAGGTAGATTTTTGGGACATGCCTGAAAATCTACCTTTTTCTTTTGCCGCTGCTTGGGTGGGGCAGCTCACCCCGTCCCACCAGTTTGTCTAAATCTGTAACATCTAGGCGGCAATATCGGCTCCAGGTGTTACAAATCGAGACGTTTCCGGATGACGCCGGCCCTTTGTCTCAATCTGTAACACCTAGGTCAGATTTTGCCGAGTTACTGTTACAGATCGAGACAAACTGCCGCGAACACCCGTTCTTCGTCAAAACCACCACGAAGGTGTCCATGAACTGTCCCCTTTGCGATGACTTATATGGTGGTTTGGGTGTTTGCCCAGATAAAACCTGCCAAAATAAACCTGTCCCTTTTTGGCAGGTTTGCTAGAGGAGGCTGGGATGGACAAGGCTGAGTTGCGACGGGCGATGATTGCTCGGCGCGATGCTCTTGATTTAGATGTGCGGGCGGCGAAGTCTGCCGTTATCTGTGCGCGGCTGGTTGAGCTGTTGGATCGCTCGGATGCCGCGGCGCCGCACACCGTTGCCGTCTATGCCGCGATGGGTTCCGAAGTCGATCCTGCCGCGTTTGCCGCAGCGGCCGCCAAACGCGGCTGGCGCGTGGCCTATCCGTGCATGTTCTCGGCAATTGATGCCGCAGCTTGTGGCCAGCGCATGTGCATGCGGGCAGTTGCCGCCGACGATGCGTCCGCGGCACCGTTTATCGCCCACCCCACGCGGGTCTTTGCGGCCGTGGACATCGACAACGACCGCTTCCCTATCGTGCCTGCCGAAGCTCTCGACATGGTCGTCGTGCCGCTCGTAGCCTTCGACCGCGCCGGCACGCGCCTGGGCTACGGCGGCGGCTGCTATGATCGCTACCTGCCCACGCTCTCGCCCGCATGTCAAATCATCGGCATCGCCTTTGACGAGCAGCGTGTCGACCACGTTCCCACCGACGCCCACGACCTGCCGCTACTCCACATCATCAGCGCCTGATCGCCGCTGTATCGCACCCGCAAGATGAGCGTGGAAAATCTCCCACTTTGAGCCCCCTTACGAGCCAAAAGTGGGAGATTATCCACGCTCAACCATTGCGCGTCCAGATTTCCACGCTCGTCCGTCCGGATTTCCACGCTCGTGCGGCTCAACGTCCTGCAACCGCCTCAGCACACGCGCGGTACGCCGGCAACTTTGAGCTTGCGATCGAGCTTTGTCGGATCCCTTAGATCATCCCAGCACAAGCGCACGATCTTGCAGTTATCAAGCAGCGAAAGCCTCGACTCGCGCTGACGCTCATCGAACTGCGCCTTTGCGAGCTTGCCCTCCTCCGCCGCTTTCTCGCTTTTAACGAATCCGTCGAACTCACCGATAATCAGCTGGTCGCCCACGCGCCACAAGTAGTCAACGCGATACGGCCGTCCCGGCTCAACCGGGTCGAACAGCTCAACTTGCAGCTCCGGCGTCTGCCAACCGCGCTCGATCATCAGGGCGCGCGCCTTGGACTCGCCACCGCTTTCCGATAGGCCATCGGCACACCGCGCAACACTTCGCGCCGTCACAACACCGCGACGATTTAAGCCAAGCTTGTTGATTGCCTCAACGAGATGCTCCTTCGACAACAGCTGCTCATGAAGCGCCGAGTCCGCAATGATCAGTCCCTCGACAAACGATGCATCGACCAGGCAATCCGTAATCGTTTGATCGATATCGGTCACGGCAATATCCATCTGGATTGCCCGTGTTTGACGAGCATAACGATGGCGAATCACCTGAGAGCCGGGCGTCGTCGATTGCGCCGGCGCCACGGCGATATGGATGTGCGCCAAATTGGCATGCGAAACCGAAAGGCCATAGATAACAGCCGCCGTATAGGAGCAAAACGTCCAGTCGGGATGCTTTTGCGCAAGGGCCCGCACCCGATGCAGATAACGCTGCCGAAACTTGAGCTCGGACCAATAATCCGGACGCGCATACAGCCCCGGCATGACCGCCTCTAGACTTCCCGCCGCCACCCGCCGCTCAATCTGCTTTGCCTCCGCCGTCGTGCGTGCGTACACGCAGCTCATCTGCTGTTCGCATGCTTTAATGTGACTTGTAAGCCTTTGATTCGCCGTCATGTTTCCCATGTCGCCTCCCAACTCTTGGAACGGCGCAAACGTACCAGACGGTTTCATGCGAAGTCTGACCAAATGCTGTCCAGGCGCTGACCAAATGCTTGACGGTTTTGGACGTTTTAGGCTGATGACTTATATCTGCAGGTAGGGTGGTTGTCGAGAGGTCCCCGTCTCCATAATTTGGCGCCTTGGTCCATCGGATTATCAGAAAGAAAAACCCGTCGAGATTCAAGACCACGCCAAATGCGAACTTGCCTCTGCACGCACCGTCTCTTAGCCGAGCCATCGGCATCTACATGCCTAAAAAATGAGCGTGGATAATCTCCCGTTTTGAGCCTAGTTTCAAGCCAAAAGTGGGAGATTATCCACGCTCGATTTGTAAACGTCCGAAAATCCACGCTCGCGTGTCCGATAATCCACGCTCGTCATGCCGTGAGCACAGCCACAGTCGCAGCCACGGCCGCAGCCTAGTGCTCCTCGCCGGCGCGGGCCAGGTCGTAGGGCGTGGTCTGGTAGACGTAGTAGTTGAGCCAGTTGGTGTAGAACAGCTGAGCTTGGCTGCGCCAGACGTTGCGCGGCTCGGCGGAGGGGTCGTCGCCCGGGAAGTAATGCGCCGGCACCTCCGGGTTGAGCCCGCGCTTCACATCGCGCTCGTACTCCAGGCGCAGCGTATCGGTGTCGTACTCGGGATGGCCAAAGACAAAGAAGCGACGGCTGTCGGTCGACTTGACGATGTACAGGCCCACCTCGTCGGACACGGCCACGACCTCAAGCTGCGGCTCGGCCTCCACGTCCTCGCGGCGCACGTCGGTGTTGCGCGAATGTACGGCATAGAAGCGGTCGTCAAAGCCGCGAACCAGCGGGCTTTGCGGCTTCACCAGATAATGCTCAAACACGCCACTCGCCTTTGCCGGCAGGTCGTGCTTCTGGATACCGTAATGATGGTACAGGCCGGCCTGCGCGCCCCAACAAATGTGCAGCGTAGAGTGCACGTGCGTGGTGGACCAATCCATGATCTGGCAGAGCTCGGGCCAGTAGTCGACCTCCTCGAACGGCATCTGCTCCACCGGCGCGCCCGTGATGATCAGGCCGTCGTAGTGGATGTCGCGGATGTCGTCGAACGTGCGGTAGAACGTCTCCAGGTGGCCGGCGCTCACGTGCGTGGCCTCGTGCGTTTTGGTGCGCAGCAGGTCCACCTCCACCTGCAGCGGCGTGTTGGAGAGTTTGCGCATAATCTGCGTCTCGGTGGCAATCTTGGTGGGCATGAGGTTGAGGATGAGCACGCGCAGCGGACGGATGTCCTGGTGCAGCGCGCGGTACTCGGTCTGTCTCTTATACACATCTGACGCTGCCGACGAATAGCCTTG
>CABSNX010000029.1 GCA_902479205.1 uncultured Collinsella sp.
GGCCGTAGCCCTCGTACACGATGTTCTCGTAGACGGCGGCGTCGGCACCCGAACCAAAGGCCTTATCGATAGCGGACTTGATCTTGTCCTTAGGCATGGACTGAGCCTTAGCCTTGGCAACGGCAGCGGCGAGGCTGGCGTTGTTCTCGGGCAGCGGGTCGCCGCCGAGACGGGCAGCAACGGTGATGTTGCGGCTGAGCTTGGAGAAGAGGGCGGAACGCTTGGCGTCCTGCGCGCCCTTACGATGCTTGGTTGTGGCCCACTTAGAGTGTCCGGACATACGTGTCTCCTATCGGTTTCGACCTAAAGCCCAGCGCGAATGCTCGGGCAATATAAACAAACGTCGTTATGATATACCTACCGGCCTGCAAGATAAACCCCAAAATGAAGGCGTCGTGATGATGCAGCCCCTTGGCACAAAGCAGCCTGACCCCAATGCGCCAATCTTTGGTTAGGTCCACAGGCGGTCGCTGCGGGTGATCGTGGCGCCGATGGCGAAAGGCATGCATGCAATGACCGGGTACAGGTAGCGCATGTAGGTCGACCCATTACATGGACCAATCAGGCACACAGCGAGCACACCCAGCAGCGGTATCCAGATGGCCAGCGCGCGCCACGAATGGCGGCGCAACAGGTAGACCACCACGACGATCATGATCCACACGTAGGTGGCCGAGCTCATGGTGAGCGAGATAAACGGAATGCGCTGCACCGCCACGCGGTACAGGTTAATCAGGTGGTCGCACCAGCGCACGGCTTTGCTGTCGACCGGATGGAAGTCAAAGTACTTGAGGTTATCTGGCTTCGCCATGATCTCGGCACTGCGCGCCGTGCTGTAGACCCACGCATCGCGAGCGCTCGGATAGAAGTACCCGTAGTAGTTATTGACGAGCGCCGAGATATAGCACTCGGGGTCCTTTTTGAACATCTGGGCCCACACCTTAAAATAGGCCTTGATGTCCTCCTGCGAGGCGTACTCGTTAAAGCAATTTTTGACGGCGTCCGACTTATCCGGGTTGTAACGGCGGCCCAGATTCTCGTACTTGAGCACACGGTCGATCACGGCGCGCTCCTCATCGGTCACCAAGCCGTCGCAGGGAGCTTCCTCAATCGTGCCATCGTCTTTGACCTTGGGGTTAACGCCCGAATTAAGGCCGTCGTGCTTTTGGACGAAGCGCGCCGTCTGCTGAAACGGAATCGAGAGGATCTCGCGCTTGGAGCCCGGCGTGATATCGTGCGCCGGCATAAAGACCTTGGTGAAATACATGTTGGAGACAAGGCAGAGCGCAAGCACTGCGAGCACGCCGACCCAGCGGAAGCGTGGCGTGGCGTACGAGGGCGTGACGCCAGGCTGTTTGGCCACGCGACGGGCCACATGCGCGTCCCAAGCGCAAAACGCCGCCGCAATCACGCAGGCCGCCAGGGGAAACACCAGGCCGCCATTGCGCAAAAACGTGGAACCCATGGCACCCAGCACGAGCAACAGCCAGTCGTGGCGTGCAAAGAGCACAGGCGCCTGTTCGCCCGCGCGCTTGGCATTGGCATCGCGACGGGGCAGGCCACATGCCACGAGCTTGACGGTCTGAACGAGCAGCACCAAAAACGCATCGGCAAACAGTACGTCTTTGGTCAGCAGCGCCGCATAGTTGGAGAACATCGGCATAAACGCAAAGAACAGCAAGGTGACGCCACGGACCGGCAGGCTCACGCCCAGCTTGCGCAGCGATGATATGGAATAGGCCATGCAGGCGGCCGTGATGACAAATTGGGCACAGGTGTAGATGGCTAGCCCCGCATTGGCGCTGTTGAATAGCGAAAGCCCCAGCTGCACACATGAGCCGATGATGGCCGTGTGCACCACCGGATGATGGCCGTTGAGCAGCACGTTGGGGTTAAGCAGGCGCAGGTAATCGCTCGTGCCGTTGGGGTAGTTGAACCACTGGCGAATCTGCGCACCCGTATCTCCCATAAAAAGGCCGGGCAGCGAAGCGATGAGCGTGGGCGCCCAGGCGATCATAAGCACCAGGAAGGGCCCGGCAAAGGGATGGACCGAGAGCACGGCGTGAGCCACACGCCATACGCGGCCAAAGTGCGCTTCGGAAAACGGAATGCGCCGAGAGCTCAGCCAATCTAGACACTCAAAGGCAAGGTAGAAGGCAACGACCGCCAAGAGCATCCAGCCCGCACCGCCTATCCAGGCGCAGATGATGCGGGCCTTGTCGCCGAGCACGATCTCGGCCGAATCGGTGAGGTCGTAGCTGCGGCCAAACACCATGCAGACGGCAAAGAACAGCGACGGAAGGATCACCGAGGGACGCCAGGCGTCGCCGCGGCCAAAGAACACGTAGCGAAACGGCAGCGTGAGCAGGCAGGCAAGCGCAAGCAGCATCACTGCGTCGGTATGGCCGGCAAACGAGAGGAGCACCTCGTAGCACACGTACAGCATGCCCGAGGCTTTGGGGTCAATCGCCAAGACTGCGTTGCTCGACACCGGGGCGGGATCGATGGAAAACGCCGTGGTCGCCAGCAGGGCGAGCAAAAATGCGATGAGCGTCTGTTTGGCGGGATAGCGCTTAAACCAAACGATGCGGGCGGCGTCGCGCGCAGCCGTTGCGGAGAGGTCGGAATCCTTCACAGTCCGAATAGCCTTTCTAGAAACCTCCCAAAAAGGGACAGGTTTATTTTGGCAGGTTTTATCTGGGGAAACGTTACGGTTCTGTCATCGTTGCCCGGCAAAACCACCACAAAGGTGCCTGTCCCCCTTGTGGTGACATGTGGTGGCTAGGCGTCGAGGTAGATGCGCTGGGGGCGATTGCGGTGTCGGGCGAAAATGATGAGCGCCAGGCCCGCAATCACGAGCGGCAGGCTCAGCAGTTGGCCCATGGTGATGACGCCGCCCAGCAGATAGCCCAGCTGGGCATCGGGCACGCGCACAAACTCAACGAGGAAGCGGACGATGCCGTAGCCCATCACAAAGACGCCCATAAACGTACCCTGGGGCAGCAGCGGTTTTTTGCGGCTGAGCACCTGCAAGATGCAAAAGAGCACAATGCCCTCGAGAAATGCCTCGTAGAGCTGGGAGGGATGGCGCGGCATATCGCCCGCGGCGCCGCCGAAGATCACACCCCAGGGCAGATCGGTCGGCTTGCCCCACAGCTCGCCGTTGACAAAGTTGGCGCAGCGCCCCAGGCACAGGGCCAGCGGAGCACCGATAACGGCAAGGTCGGCGATAGTCCAGGCATCGAGCTTGTACATGCGGCACACGAGCACGCCGCCGATGATGCCGCCCACCAGGCCGCCATGAAAGCTCATGCCGCCCTCGTTGGTGGCAAAGATCTCGAGCGGATGCGCCCAGTAGTAGCCATCACCGTAAAAGATGACGTAGAACAGGCGGGCGCCAATGATAAGGCCAAAGACCACACCGACCACGACGCTCGTCAGATCGTCGACCGTAATGTCGAAACCCCAGCGACGCTGCGTGCGATACATGACGACCGCCGTGAGCAGAGCTCCGACCACATAGGCCAAGCCGTACCAGTAGATGGTGATGGGCCCCGCCGAAATGGCGACGGGATCAAGCATATGGTAGAAGTCGTTGAGCATGTCGACCCTCCTACTCCCTACATACAAATGCGGCCGCGGGCCTTTCGCTCGCAGCCGCATATTTGGGCGTAACGTCTATGCGGAGTACGCCGTCCGCAGCTTTCGCATCTTAGAACGGCGCGTACTCGTCGTACAGGTCCTCGGTCTCGCCGGAGGCATTGACCTGCTCGACACGGGTAACGCCGGGTACGTGCTCCTTGAGAATACGCTCAATACCCATGGACAGGGTCAGTGCGCTCATAGGGCAGCCGGCGCAGGCACCCTGAAGCTCAAGCTGGACGACGCCCTCGTCGTCGACGCCCACATACTCCATATCGCCGCCGTCAGCCTGCAGGTTGGGGCGGATCTCCTCAAGAACCTTCTTAAGCAGCTCTTCGTTAACAGCCACAGGGGCTCCTTTCTCACAATAACGCGGGCGCGCCCGCGGACAGAGCTATGTTACTACAGCCATGTACCCGCTCACGAGCCGTCCATGCGCGCGGACACGACTTTCACGAGCAGTCAATTTGGGACGGGTCTCTTTTGGCTGTTTTGCCGCCAGCTGGCGTTGGCACGCGCTACTGCCGAGTCTGCTCCCCGGTACCAATCTGGACATCGACGATGACCTGGCGGTAGCTGATGCCGCAGGAGTCGAGAATGCGGCGACTGATGCGGCCGTCGTCGGTGTCGGCGTACTTATTGTCCAGGTAGACAACCTCGCCCACGCCCACCTGCGCCAGGATCTTGGCGCAGTCATGGCACGGGAACAGCGTGACGTAGACCGTGGAACCCTCAAGGTCTTTGAGCGAGCCGCGGTAGTTGAGCACGGCGTTGGCCTCGGCATGGACTACGTAGTTATGCTTGTCCTGCAGTGGGTCGTCGCTCGTGCCCCACGGGAAAAAGTCATCGTTGAGTGCCGAGGGCGTACCGTTGTAGCCCACCGAAAGGATGCGGTGGTTGGTGCTGGCGATGCACGCGCCCACCTGCGTATTGGGATCCTTGCTGCGACGCTGTGCGGCGATGGCAACGCTCATAAAGAACTCGTCCCAGCTAATAACGTCGCGGCGCTTGCCCGACGTGGTTTGATGAAGATCGTCCGACATGGCAGACACCTCCGAAATCGCAATAGTTTGACCCATTGTAGCAGGTGAAAGGTGGGGCTGTTTCCTCTCCGCCCGACGTCCTCGGCTTTATGCGCGGCGAGGCTTTTGGTTGATGCGGTACAGCTCCGCGAGACCCCGCAGCGTCAGCGCGTCGTCTACCGTCAGGCTGTGGCCGACCAACGCCGCGAGCGCCTCGGCATCGTCGCCGGTGATGACGATGGGCACGCTGCCCTCCCCCGCCGCCTTGGTCGCGCGCATCTCGGCAAGCACCATGTCGAGCATGCCGTCGATACGGGCCACCTCGCCCAAGACCACGCCCGAGCGCATGGCCTCGCGCGTGTTGCGACCGATCACATGCGTGGGTGCCGAGGGCTCGACCTGCGGCAGGCGCGCCGCAGCGGCCGAAAGCGAGCGGGCGCCAAGTGCCAGACCCGGCGCGATGACGCCACCGACAAAGGTTCCGCGCGCATCGATGACCTCGATATTGGTCGTCGTGCCTAGGTCGATCACGATGCACGGAGAGCCGTAGACGGCACGGGCCGCCACGGCGTCGGCGATGCGGTCGGGACCGATCTCTGCTGGATCGTCGTAGTGCACGGGCATACCGGTCTTAAGGCCCGGCCCCACGGTGAGCACGCGCCCCGTGCAAGTGCGGGAAAGTGCCGCCTTCCACGGGCGCTCGAGCGCCGGCACCACGCAGCTCAGCACGGCCGCCGCGGGAACGAGCACGCCCGGCATGCCCGCATCGATTGCCAGCGCGCCCATGACCTGCGCGAGCCTCATGCGCGCCTCGTCGGCCGTGATGCTCGACGGCGTCGTGATCTCGCACGTCGCAAGCGGGCATTCCTGCGCCGCGGCCGAATCCTCGGCAAACAGGCCAAAGCGAATGAACGTGTTGCCCACGTCGACCGTCAATATGTATGCGCACCCATTAAGCATCGTCGGCGCTCCTTTCGTCTGCCCAGCAGTATATCGCCTCCCTAAACCAGTCATCCCAGGTAGTCATTTTGGGACGGGGCTATTTTAGCTACCCCAATATGTCGGTTGATATTTGCCCCAATCCCAGATAATTCGTCGACTGTCAAAGGGTAGCTAAAATAGCCCCGTCCCAAAATGACTACCTTGCGGCTATACTGGTGCGCGGTCGTGCGCGAGCTCACGCGGCGGCCTTTGGTAACCCGACTTCCCGCGCCGTATCCGTAGCGGCGCTTGCGGGGGAAGCGGATATACGCAAAGGAGTTCTATATGAGCAATCCCTCGAACCGCACTTCGATGCGCGGTCAACTCACGCTGCGCGGCGTCGTCATCGGCGTCCTTGGCTGCGTGATCATCACGGCAAGCTCGGCCTATACCGCCCTCAAGATGGGCGCCCTCCCCTGGCCGATTATTTTTGCTGCCGTCATTTCGCTGTTCTTCCTGAAGCTCATGGGCAACGCCAGCCTCAACGAGGCCAACGTCACCCACACCATCATGTCTGCGGGCGCCATGGTCGCCGGCGGCCTGGCGTTTACCATCCCGGGCGCCTGGATGCTGGGCTATGCCGACCAGATCAGCTGGCTCGACATGTTCATCGTGGCGCTCGCCGGCACCATCTTGGGCCTTCTGGCAACAGCGCTCATCCACCGTCACTTTATCGTGGACGCCGCGCTGGAGTTCCCCACCGGCAACGCCGCAGCTCAGACCCTGCGCGCCACCGAGGCCGGCGGCAAGACCGGCAAGCAGCTCTTTGGCTCCATGGCCATTGCAGGCATCTACAGCGTGTTGCGCGACGCCCTGGGCGTGGTGCCCAGCATGCTGTGCACGCTCAATATCCCCGGCGTGACCTTTGCCATCTACAACTCGCCCATGTTGCTGTCCATCGGCTTTTTGGTGGGCTTTGCCCCCGTCGCCTTCTGGTTTGCCGGCGCGCTGCTGGGCAACTTTGGCATCATCGTTGGCGGCAACGCTGCCGGCCTGTTCGATATTGTGACCGCGCAGGGTATCGTTAAGTCCCTCGGTATGGGCCTTATGATGGGCTTTGGCGTCGCCGTCGTCCTTAAGGACATCCTGCCGCAGGTCGCCGGTATCGTCCGTGGCCTCGCCGCCGACAGCTCCACCGACACCGACGAGCAGTCGCTCATCTCGGGCTCGCTTAAGCTCGACGCCGGCATCATCGGCCTGGGCACCGCAGCCATCGCCGTGATCGTTGCCATCGCGCTCGACCTTGGCCCCGTTCCGGCCGTCATCGTCACGCTGTTCACCTTTGTCACCACTATCATGAGCGCGCAGAGCTGCGGCCAGACGGGCATCGACCCCATGGAGATTTTTGGCCTCATCGTCATGCTCATCGTGGCAGCCTTCGCGCAGCTCGCGCAGGTCAAGCTGTTCTTTATCGCCGGCATCGTGGCCGTGGCGTGCGGCCTTGCGGGCGACGTCATGAACGACTTTAAGGCCGGAGCCGTACTGGGTACCAACCCGCGCGCACAGTGGGTCGGCCAGGCCATCGGCGGCATCGTGGGCGCCCTGGTCGCTGCCGCCGTCATGGTCGCGCTCGTAACCGCCTATGGTCCGGACGCCTTCGGCCCCGACAAGAGCTTTGTGGCCGCACAGGCAAGCGTGGTCGCCACCATGGTCTCGGGCATCCCGAGCGTGCCGTGGTTCGCAGGCGGCTTTATCGCCGGCATCGTCATGTACTGGCTCGGCATTCCGGCCATGATGATCGGTCTAGGCGTGTACCTGCCGTTCTACATGTCGCTCACGGCCTTCCTGGGCTCCTGCGTCAAGCTCGCCTACGACAAGTGGGCCGCACACCGCGACGCCGAGGCCGGTCTTTCGGACGAGGAAAAGGCCGCCAAGGATGCTGCCTTCCAGGAGCAGGGCTTGGTCGTCGCCAGCGGCCTGCTCGGTGGCGAGTCCATCGTCGGCGTTATCCTGGCGTTTGTCTCTGTTGGTCTGAGCCTGCTGGGCTAAACCCAACAACAACGTACCCGTACAGAGCGCGGGGTCGGAGACCATCCGGCCCCGCGCTTTTTTGTCTATTTGACTCTTATGATCCTCACGGCGTTTTTAGTTATGCCGATTGGCCTGACTTCCAGGTCAACAAACCCTGTCTGACACCTCGCTCAACGCGGTGTAGAGTAAAGACGACGGGCGGGATACGCGGCACGTGCCAGAACGAGGTGGACATGGAACTCGATAAACAACAGCTCAAGCGACTGCGCGAGCGCCATCATCGGCGCCACGGCATCCGCCCCGCCCACAGCGAGGCCATGGAGAACGCAAGCCGCTTTCTAAAGCGGGCATTCAACATTCGCGAGGGACGCGCGCCCTATCACGTGATTCGCAAGCGCTTTGTAAACGGGGCGCGCCTGACTGGCTCACACTTATGCATCTTGATCATTGCCATGTTGATCGCGAGCATCGGCCTCGATATCGACTCGGATATCGCCATTGTAGGCGCCATGCTCATCTGCCCGCTCATGGGCTCGGTCCTTGCCATGGCATACGGCATCGCCACGCTCGACCGCGAGATCACCCTTGAGGCCGTCGCGAGCTTGGCTCTACAGATGGCCTTTTGCCTGGTCACGTCCACGTTGTACTTTAAGCTCTCGCCCCTTGGCACCACCACGGCCGCCATCATCGACAATTCGACACCGACTGTGTGGGACCTTGCCGTCGCGCTCGCGGGCGGCTTTGCGGGTGGCCTGGGCAACTCGCGCGACCAGGAACCCGCCACGCTCATCGCCGGCGTGGCCGTGGCGACTGCGCTCATGCCGCCCCTGTGCGCGGCGGGCTATGGCATCGCCATCGCAAGCGGGTCATTGTTTCTCTCGGCGCTTTATGAGTTTGGCATCAACGTCGTCTTTATCGCGCTGGCGGCCGAAGCCGTGCTGCTTCTTTTGCGCGCGCCACTCAAGCGCGACCTGAACGGCGACGGTATTGTGACTGCTGAAGAAAACGCTGAGGTCAACGAGCTATCGCGCAAGGTGCGCCGCCGCATCATCGTGGGTACGGTGATCTTTGCCATCCCCTGCATCGTTATGACCGCGGGGTCCGTTGACTCGGCGCAGGCCGGCGTGCAGGACGGCTACGGCGTCACCGAGACCACGCGCGAACTTGCCGCGGTGCTGCCGGGCTTTAAGGATTACACCGTCGCCGTCGAAACTTCGACTACCGAAGGCGAGGAAGAGGGCATGGTTGAGCGCGAGCTTGTCGCTCACGTGACGACAAGCGAGGCGCTCGGGGCGCACGATCGCCGCGTTGCCCGCAAGCTCATCGACCTCAATGTGCCCGAACTCGATCGCGTGGAGTTTGACGTGAAGTGATGCGGGACGCGAGGTAGGCCCGGCACGAGCGCGCGCAGCCGCGAGGCACAGGCACAGCCAAGCGCAGCGCTACAGCTCGTACTTGTACACGCGGTAGATGTACTTCTCGGCTTCCATCTCGTAGGTGGCGATGGGCAGTCCATAGCGATCATACTCGGTGAAGGTCTTGGCCTGACCCGATGCCACGAGCATGCTGCTCGAATCGCCGACGCGCTGCGCACTGCTTACGTAGCCCGAGAACGGCACTGCGATCTGGCCCACAAGCTCGTAGGTGCGCGCGGTCTCGTCCACCGTAAAGATGCGCCCAAACGAATGCGTTCCCTTACTGTAGTCGGTCACCACCGCGGCGCCCAGCTGACCCCAGTCGAACTTGGGATAGCTCTCGGCCGCACCAAAGTTGTTGTCGTATAGCAGCACCTGGTAGCGACCGGTCGCGGTCGTCTCGTCGTTTGGCAGATAGGTCACACTGTGCTGGCCCGCATTGAGCGAAAAATCGCCTTGGGCCTGCAGCAACTTGTCCTCAAAGCCCGAGTCAGCCCAAAAATCGGGCGAGCCCATAAGCCAATCAACCGTAGGCGTGCCGTAGATATCCGTGAGCTTGATGACCGTCGAGGTCTCGCGCGAGCTGAGCAGAACGGTGCCGCCGCCGAGCCACTGAATCGTGTTGATGTGGATCCAATCCAGGTCGCCGTCCGAGGCAACCTTGGCGCTCGCCTTGAGATTGGGGAATATGTCGCCCAGGTCCACGACGAGAGAGATGGCACCTGTTGTTATGTCGACCTTGATGATGAGGTCCTCGACATTAACGCGATCGTCCTTGTCTTTTTTGGCGGCCGCGCGGTCGACGTCCAAATCGGCCTCGGAGCCGGCATGGCTCGCCAGCACCAGCAGATTGCCGTCGTCATCGAAGGCGTAGTCGTGGTGTAACTCATAGTCGCCCGTGCTCCAGACATTTACCACCTGGCCGATGGCGTTAATCTGGGCCATCTTGGTCGTCGAAATGCTCATAATCATGCTGCCGTCGCCCGGAAACAGCAGGCGATGGCTGCGGTAGCCGATGATCGGCACCTCGCCGCGAATCTGGCCCGCGTTGTCGTAGAGGTACATGAAGTCGAGCTTGGATGAGTCGTTGCCCAGAATAGTAAAGAGACCATCGGCGAGCGGCGTGTTGGACTCCCCCGCCGTGACGGCGAGCCGCTCTTCTTCCTCGCCCTTGAGAGCCGGCGTCTTGATGGTAAAGGTCGAAGTGCGGCTGGTGCCATCTTGCGCTGTGCAGGTGAGGGTCACCTTGTTTTTATGATTGGGAATGAGTCCAATGAGCTTGAACTCGTGCTCTATGGCCGGCGCGTCGCCGCCGCGGGGCGTACGGGAAAACGCGGCGACTTTGGGGGCGTCGCCGGCCTTTTTGCGTTCGGCGACCTTGTAGGAGACGGTTACGGGATCCGCCGTTGCAAAGCGCATGTAGCAGCTCAGGGTATCGGTGCCAAAGGGATCTGCCTTGACGAACGGGGCGGTTTCGTCGAAGCTGTCTGCGGCGTAATCAGCATCGAGCTGGTCTTTGATGGCCGCCTGCTTCTCGACGTCGTAGGTCGCGAGAATCTGCTTGTGGAGCTTCTTTTGCTCGTCGGTGAGCTCGTTGCTCGCAGTGGATGCGGCACCCGTGCCGGCCCCGCCGACTGAACAGCCCGTGAGCCCCGTCCCGGCAAGTGCCAGCGCGCCCGCCGCACCCGCAAGAGCCGCTCGGCGCGAGAATAGCCTAATGTCCTTGTCACTCAATTCCATATCGTTACCGTCTTTGAATACCACCGCCGTTTTCCTCATATACCATGGCGTTTGCCCAGGCCTGTCCAATTATGACTCGCAGCTTAACAAACGCCCCTTAAGGCTAGCTTAGGCTCACGGCAGCCGGAGCTGTTAGCCGCAAGACGCACAGGGGACGCAGAAATGCGATGATCCGCTTTCCTCCGTCCCCGAGGGATCATTTTTTAGTACTTGAAGAAGCCCTCGCCCGAGCTTTCGCCCAGCCTGCCTTCGTCGAGCATCTGTTTGAGGACGGATGCCATGGCCTTAAAGTTGTAGGGCATCATCATCTTTTTGAGCAGCGGGCTCACCAGGCCCGGGACCTTCTGATACTGCATAACGATGTTGTACGCCGTCTGGATGCCCACGGTGTCGAATACGCGAAACGGGCCCTTGGGGGCGCCGGTGCCACGCGTCCATGCGAGGTCGATGCTCTTGGGGTCGCTCACGCCCGAGACATACAGGTCGAGGCCCGAAAGCAGCCATGGCACCAGCATGGAATTGAGCAGGTAGCCGTTCTTTTCCTTGTTGACGGGCAGGGCAAGCATGCGAATGTCGTTGGCGAAGTCGACGAGCTCGTCGAAGTAGCGCTTGTCGGTTTGGTCCTGCGCCATGACCTCGGTCATGTTGTTCTTCCAGATGGAGTTGGCAAAGTGCAGCGACAGGTACTTCTCGGGGCGACCAGTGTACTTGGCAAAGGTGCTCGGCAGCAGCGTAGAGGAGTTCGTCACGACGACGGTCTTTTGCGGGAGAACCGGGGCGAGCTTTTTGTAGAAGTCGATCTTTGCCTGGGTGTCCTCGGCCATAGACTCGATGACCAGGTCGGCGTCGGCTACGGCCTTGGCAAGATCGAGCTCCAGCTTGAGCGTGGAGTAGGCACGCTCGACGGCGGCGAGTGCCGCCTCCTTGTCGAAGGGCTGGCCGCTATCGGCGATACCGGCGCACCACTCGCCTGTGCCATCCGCCATGCCCTCGATTGCCGCGATGTACTCCTCGCGCACATGATCGATCTTGGGCTGGGTGCGGCCGATGCTGCCCTCGCTGCGCAGCCAGATCGTCACATCAAAGCCGCAGTAGGCAGCCTGAAAGGCAATCTGGCTTCCCAACACGCCGCCACCGGCAACACAAACGGTCTTGTAGCTCATGAAACGGTCCTCTCTTACGTAATTCCATAGATGTGTATTTATTCAACCGTAAGGATGACGCGCGATGGGGGTGGGTTCTATAAACGGACGGTATTTTGCCGCGAACGGCTACACCTGTTCATTATTTCAAGGCTCCGAGGGCGATTTTTGGTACCGCAGAAACGTCGTTTTCGGAAGTATGCGGCAAATTCTAGAACTCTCGAGCGCACCCCAGTTTTTCGCCAATAAAACCGCAGGTACAGAGCTTGGACATATCCGGTGTGCTCGGCCTATTCAGATTTTGCCGCATACTTCCGAAATCTAAGTTCGCAAAGGGTGATAGTCGGGGCGTTTACGCAACATATGTCCAGCAAAAACGGGTGATAGCCGGTACGGCCACCACCCGTTTGTCTCATATCCAGCCCATAGCAGACCGTCTACTTCTTAATGCCGCGTCCCAGACGCTTGGCGACCGACGCCACGGCGTCCTCGCTGGCCGGTCCGCAGCTCGCGCAGCCGTCATGGGCACGCATCTGGCCGGTGACCTCGTCCATCGCGAGCGGCGCCACCTTCTCGAGCTTAAAGCCCTTGCCGGCGCGCATGTTTTCCTTGGCCACGCTGATCATGAGCTTAATGCGGTTGAGCTGGTTGACCTCAGATGCACCGGGGTCGTAGTCCACCGCAACGATGTTGCTCTCGGGATGCTGACGGCGCAGCTCCTTGATCACGGCCTTGCCCACCACGTGATTGGGCAGGCACGCGAAGGGCTGCGTGCAGATGATGTTGGGCGCGCCATGGTCAATCAGGTCGAGCATCTCGGCCGTGAGCAACCAGCCCTCGCCCATGTTGTTGCACACCGACAGCACCGTACGGGCCTTGTCCGCCATGGCGCCGATGCGCTCGGGTGCCTCAAAGCGCTCGGACTTTTCGAGCATCTCCTCCACCGGCGTGCGCATCCAGTCCACCAGCTTAATGAGCGCCTGCATACCAGCGCGCGTAGTGGCAGAGCTTCCCAGCTCGTCCTTCTGCAGCTCAGCGTTGCTCATGGAGTACAGGAAGAAGTCGAGCAGGCCCGGTACCACGGCCTCGCAGCCCTCGCGCTCGATGACATCGACCACGTGGTTGTTGGCCGTAGGGTGGAACTTGACCAGGATCTCGCCGACCACGCCCACGCGCGGCTTGGTGCCCTCGCCCACGAGCGGCATGGTGTCGAACGCGTGGATGGCCTCACGCGCAAGCTTGGTGTAGTTGTGGTGGTTGAACTTGGGCGCCAGCTTGCGGGCGCGCGCCATGTACTCCTCGTAGAGTGCGTTGGCGGCACCGGGCATGGCCTCGTACGGGCGGCAGCGATAGAGCATCTGCATCATCACGTCGCCAAAGAGCACCGCGTACACGGCCTGCTTAAGCAGCGCCGGCGTAATCTTAAAGCCGGGATTGTCCTCGCCGAGCGCCACGGCCGAAAGCGAGATCACCGGGATTTCAGGGTGGCCGCTCTCGCGTAGGGCTTTGCGGATGAGTGCAATGTAGTTGGTGGCACGGCAGCCGCCGCCGGTCTGGCTGATAACCACGGCCGTCTTGGACAAATCGTACCGACCGCTCTCGATGGCCTCCATGATCTGGCCCGTCACCAGAATCGACGGATAGCAGATGTCGTTGTTCACATAGCGCAGGCCGGCCTCGACGGCGTCGTGGTCGGTCGAGGGCAGCAGCTCCAAGTTGTAGCCAGCACCGCGGAATACCTCTTTGACCAGGTCAAAGTGAATCGGTGCCATCTGCGGGCACAGGATGGTATAGCCCTCGTCGCGCATCTGCTCGGTAAAGGGCACCTTGGGCCTGTCTCT
>CABSNX010000030.1 GCA_902479205.1 uncultured Collinsella sp.
AGATACTGATCGGTCTCGTGGGCTCGGAGATGTGTATAAGAGACAGGGCAAAGAAGTACTCAGAACTCATGCAAGGCATGGTAAATAGCTATCTAAATGGACAGCTCACAAACGCTGAGGTATTCGAAGAAATGCTCAAGATGGCAAAAGAAATGCTTTCCGAAAACCAAAAGGCAAAGGAGCTTGGGCTTAGCGAAGAGGAGTTTGCGTTTTACGAGGCACTAACACAACCGCAGGCAGTCGCCGACTACTATCGCGAAAGGAATGACGAGTTGGTCGCCATCACGCAAGAGCTCGCTGCGAAGATGCGCGAAATGCGCACGGTCGATTGGCAGAAGAAACAAAGTGCACGCGCTGCTATGCGCGTTGCAATCAAGCGTCTGCTCAAACATCATAAGTATCCGCCAGAGGGCATGGAGTCGGCACTGGCCACCGTGATGGATCAGTGCGAACTCTGGGCCGACAATGCAGCATAGGGAGTTAAAACAGCATGGCTAAAAGCAAGGCTAAGGACACCAAGAAGAACACGGCCGATGTTGGCTTTGAGGGCCAACTGTGGAACGCCGCAGACGTGCTGCGCGGCAACTTGGACGCTGCTGAGTACAAAAACGTCGTATTAGGCCTCATTTTCCTGAAGTACCTCTCGGACCGTTTCGACGAACGCTATCTAGAGCTCGTCGCAGAGGGTTACGGCGACGAGGAAGATCGTGACTGCTACATGGAGCAGAATGTCTTCTTCGTTCCCGAAGAAGCACGTTGGGCGAGCATCTCACAGGCGGCGCATACGCCCGAAATTGGCCAGATCATTGACAATGCCATGCGCGCCATCGAGCGCGAGAACGACAAGCTCAAAGACGTGCTGCCCAAGAACTTCGCTCGTCCCGAACTAGATAAGCGACGCTTAGGCGACGTCGTAGACTTATTCACAAACGTACAAATGACCGATAACGAGAGCGAGAAGGACCTGTTAGGGCGCGCATACGAATATTGCCTACAGAAATTCGCATCAATGGAGGGCAAAAACGCCGGTGAGTTCTATACGCCGTCGTGCATCGTGCGCACGCTAGTTGAAATCCTCCAGCCTTTCCACGGTCGTGTGTACGACCCCTGCTGCGGCAGCGGAGGCATGTTCGTGCAGTCCGCCGCCTTCGTCGAGCACCATGGCGGCAACGTGGTACAGGACATCACTATCTTTGGCCAGGAGAGCAACCCTACCACGTGGAAGCTCGCAAAGATGAACCTCGGTATTCGCGGCATCGAGGCCGATTTGGGCAACTATGCAGACACCTTCAGCGCCGACCAGCACAAGAATGAAAAGTTTGACTATGTGTTGGCAAACCCACCCTTCAACCTCAAGAACTGGGGCGGCGAAGCGCTGCAGGAAGACGTACGTTGGAAGTACGGCATGCCGCCCACGGGCAACGCCAACTTCGCTTGGATGCAGCATATGATTTGGCATCTCAACGGCACGGGCAAGATTGGCCTCGTATTGGCAAACGGGTCGCTTTCGAGCCAGACGAGCGGCGAGGGCGATATCCGACGCGCTATCGTAGAGGACGATTTGGTCGAGGGCATTGTAGCCATGCCGGGGCAGCTGTTCTACAGCACCCAAATTCCCGTGTGTCTGTGGATCCTGAACAAGAAGAAGGCTCAGTCCGGCAAGACGCTATTCATCGATGCCCGCGAAATGGGCACCATGGTCTCTCGCAAACTACGCGAGTTTACCGAAGAGGACATCAACAAAGTTGCATCCGCATTCGACTCCTTCCGCAAGGGCGAGTTCGAGCCCGTGAAGGGGTTCAGTGCCATAGCGGATTTGGATGAAATCGCCAAGCAAGATTTCATCCTGACGCCCGGTCGCTACGTAGGCATTGCCGAGCTCGAAGACGACGGCGAGCCGTTTGAGGAGAAGATGGCACGCCTAACCAGCGAGATTTCAAAGTGCTTTGAAGAGTCCAACCGCTTGCAGGAGCAGATTAAGAAGAATCTGGAGGCGATTGGTTATGGGATGTAGAGTCGCACTTGGTGACGTTTGTAGCTTCTACCGCGGCGCCAGCGTCCCCCGTACCCGCATGTACGATAAGGGTGCCTATCTTTACATTCACTATGGAGATCTTTACAAAGGTTTCGACCTACACATCGACGTTGAAGACCCCGCAAAACCCATCCCATACATCCTTAACAACGAAAAGATTAAAGACAGTCAGCGTCTCAGAGACCAAGACATCGTATATGTGCTGACCTCAGAGACAGTCGATGACCTTGGTCATGCCTATTTGTTTAACAATCCAAAGGAAAAGCCTACCATTTCAGGCACCGAAACAACCATCGTGCGCGTCAATCGCCGAGACCTCGTCGTGCCGGCTTACCTCAACTATCTTATGAGCTCTCCGCGCTTTATCAGAGAGCTCCGGCAGTACACGAGAGGTATGAAGGTATTCCGTGTCCATCCCAAAGACGTGGCACGAATCGAAATTGATTTACCGCAAACTGAGGTTCAGCATCAAATTGTTTCAATACTTGACGCGATATATGCAAAGCAGCAAGCAAACTCTAAGCTAAATGGCTATTTAGCTGCGTGAGGTTAACCTCTGAAACATCAATCTCGCCCGACATGAGTTTGGGGAGAAGACTATCGCGAAAAACAGCAAGCTTTCGAGCTTCAATCTTACTCATGACATACTGATCAATAATCGGCTGCATAAGCTGAGTTTGGCTTAGAAGAATATTTTCAGGTGGAATAACAACTTCGGACTCTGCCAACGCGCTGCGCTTGATATGCCCCATTGTCGTTGCACGGTCTTTGGCAAGCATAATAAATCGTGCTAAATGATGTTTGGTCCAGCCATAATAGAACCAGCTTGGATACGCAGAAGAAGTCACTTTAAATAGATGCTGATTTAGACCGGCGTTCCCGCCCGCCCAAAAATCCAGCAATAGGGTCCCGGACCAAGAGAAAATGAGGTCACCGTCGTGAACCTTAGCGCTATCGACAATGCCACTCTTGCAACGCTCGGCATCGCTTCCGCAAAAGCCTTGTCCCAGTTCGCGAATTTTCAGCACGGGTAGACCTTCATCTCCAGTGTCTGGGCGGAACTTTTGCATTGCAAGTCCGTTTTTATAGTCAGCAATGTCCAGCAAAGAAGCGGTATCCCAATCAGAACCCGCGTCGTCTATTAAACGTTGAAAGATCAAGTCGAACAGTTCTTCTAAATAGCCATTTTGCTTAGTGTTGAGTTCAATTTTATTGTCCAGTAAACCCAGGACGCCAGAAATAGCGGTCTGTGTTTCGTGATCCGGAACACAGACCGGGCATAGATGAACGTGATTGCGATTTATGCCCGGCACGGCGCTTGCAGTTAAGTAGTCTCGCCATGGAATAGTTTTGAGTAGGTAATAAACGAACTTAGGATCATTGCCCTTAAAGTCTGTCGAGTACAAAGACGTATTTAATGGCCAGCAAGCTGCATCAGAGAAAAAAACTTGGCCAATAGTTCCGTAGCGTCCAGTTACGACGCATGGACCCTTAACGGCGGCTTCCGAATGCGTGCCCGTTTGTCCCGAAGATGAGAAAACCGGATAGGGGCCATCAACCCTGCTGCTGGAAGGGAGGTCAAACCCCCTTTTTAGATTAACAATCTCTCCCAAGGTCTTTTGCGTCCAGCTCATTCCAAATACTTCCTGTGCGAAGCCTTCACATTGCTCTGATTAACCATGGCGTAGTACATGGTTGTGTCTATTTTCGCATGGCCCAACAGCTTTTGCACCTGCTCTATGGGCATTCCCTTGTCGATTGCATGGGTGGCAAGCGTACGGCGAAACTTATGCGGATGAACGCGGTTGATACCCGCGCTTCTGCCTAGGTCACGTAAACGGAGTTCTATGCTCCCCACCGTAATACGTCGAGCTGAGGAATCGAGCGCGACAAATAATGCAGGACTCTTGTCAGCACGGCTCGAAAGATATTCCGTAAGATGAAGCTTAGCGCGCGCATCGAAGTAAACGGGGCGCTGCTTATTTCCCTTTCCCATTACAAGGCATTCGCGCTCGTGCAGATTGACATCCTTCCTGTCGAGTCGCACAAGTTCGCCAATACGCATGCCCGTCGAAGCGAGTAGATCAACGATGGCAAGATCTCGCTTGGACTCACAGGCGTCCCGCAATACCTCCAGTTCCTCATCGCTAAGCACCTCTTTGGTTACTTGAGCTGTTTTGACGCGACGAATGCGCCTTACAGGACTTTTCACAATGTAATCCTCATCTTCAAGCCACGAAAAGAAGCTCGACATGATACGACGTATATTATCGATTGTGACCTTACTAGAACCGCGTTTCACCTCGTAATCATTGAGATAGCGGCGCAAGTCGTCGCTCTCAACCTGGGTATAGGGCTTAGCAAGCGCTGTGTTCATATGCCGTAGGGTTGCCTCATAGTATGCAATGGTTTTAGGAGAGCATCCCTCGACCTCTTTAGCGGTGAGAAAGAGCGCAAGCAGATCTTGCCCTGGCTCTGTTTGTTTCGGTCCGAGTACCCGTCTAAGCGTAATGGTTAGATGTTTGAGCTGGTGTGAGTCGAGAAGGCCCTGCATTTCCGAAAGTACGGTATTGATGACAGTTTCCACGCTGTTCCTTTCGTCGAGTACGATAGCCACAGTGTGGACGGCGCGTTGTACATAGTGAAGTAAATGGCTATTTAGCTGCTTGAGGTTGAGCTCTGAGACATCGATCTCGCCCGTCATGAGCTTGGGGAGAAGGGTGTCGCGAAGAGTTACAAGGTGGCGACTTTCTTCACACAGATTACGGTATGCAGCGAAAAGGGGCTGTAGGTAGTCGAGCGACCCCGGATCCGGCATAGATACCTCGAGTTTTTTTAAATTACGCTGGCTTATCTTCATTTGGACTGCACCGGTAACAATATGGCCGATCGAGGTGCGCCTCAACGCGACATATATAGCTTCTAGAGGATACGCGCCAGCAGCTTTCAGAATATGGGCATGGTTGTTGACCCAATATCTTCCCCAGACGTACTGAAGAACGGGCTTCCCCTCAGAATCGATGACTGAGCCGTCTTCACCAAGCAACACCCGCACCCCATCGAAAAGGTAATCGTCGACATAATCCATGATTGACGTTGCCCCGTAATATGGATAAGGCCCTTTTCGACTCTCGCGATCCCTGCTATTTAGAGGAACTCTCTTTGAATCTTCGAGCCCGATGATATCTCCGAGCCTCACATTGGACGCACGCTCTTTCAGCGCAGCCTCAAATTGCGCTGTTGCCAAATCAAGTAAATAGCCATTTAGCTGAAACCCTACGACCATTCGGATGTCATATCCCCGCAATACAAAAAACGGGGCAGCTCGCGCTCCTGCGAACTGCCCCGTATCCCCGGCCATCACGCTACAGCGCCAACCAGCGCCACTCCCCTACTTACCAAATATCGCGCCAAACAAACCCTTGCGCTTGGGCTTTTCCTCTCGGTAGGGACCCTCGGCCGCCGCTGCCACCTGACGCGGTTGCTCGCCGCCTCCGCGGCGTACGATCTGGTATAGGAACGGCGATTTAACATATTTGACCTCGATGGGTGTGGCGTGCACGGTACTTTCGCTCGACAGCATCACGTTGGGATTGAGCGGTGCCACCACATGCGTCTCACGTTTGTCGCTAAACACCACCGCGGCCGCACGACCCGTCTGGCCGTTTACGGCAATGCGCACCTGCTCGCCATCGCGGCTGTCCGTCGCCGGGCGATCGACAAAGTAGACCGGTACCATCACCAGGCCGTCCTTGTGCTTACGGGCCTTGCGCGCCCAGGTGCGGATGCTCTTTTTATTGAGCCCCAGCACCGCCTCGGCATCGTTGCCTGCAACGTCGAGCGCCAGCTTATCAATGACCACCTGGTCCTTGGTAGACGCATCGACGGAGACAACACGAAAGTCACCTTCCTGCATGGCCGGGTCAAACGGCCCGACCTTGGCAAAGTCCCACGGCTCCAAAATGCCCATAAGGCGAACATCCAGGTAGTTGGCCCTGGGATATGCCCAGTCGAGCACCTCGTAGTACACCAGGGTCTCCTTGCTCAGCCCCTTGCCCGGGAAGGACGCCATCATGCGCAGGTCCGCCAACGCCATGGGGAAATAGAAGAGCATCATGTCGTTTTGGATCGCGTCCTCTACATCGTGCCCGGCAAAGGCATCGGGATACTGGCACACCAGCTGCAGTGCGTTGGCACGCGCCTGCTGCGGCGAAATTTCACAGGGAATACCCTGCTCGGGTACATACTCCGCACCAACGCCCATGGTCAGGCGCTTGCTAAAGGTACCGGGCTTGAGCAGGTCGGCAACGCCGATCTTATTGCCGCATGACGGGCACTCAAACACGCGCTGAGTCGATGACCCCTCAAAGGATGCACCGCAGAAGGGGCACGGGATGCTCACGTGCGTGGCATCTTGGAACTCTTGCGCCGTGCCACGGTCCTCCCACAGCAGATGCTCCAGAACCGACTGGTTGCGCCAGTGCGCATTGAAGAAATACCAGTCCGGGTCCACCGGGCGCTCGAGCTGCGAGACGTGCGTGAGCTTGAGCAGCCCGTCAACCACCGTCAACGGCGTATGACGGATACCCAGGGCGCTCTTGGGCTCCCCGGCGTCCGCTTGCCACGGAATAACCGTTTCGCAATAAGCGCACTCAAAACTGCGCTTTGCCTGGTGCGAATACATGGGGCCGCCGCAGTTTTGGCATTTAATGGCAAACATCTCGTCCATGGAAACGTCCTCCTTTGCACAGGGCTGTCGACATTAAGTATGTCGAGCAAATCGGCGCGTGCCCATACCCATGTGGCCCAAAATGGAGCACTCGATCGGACGGGAAGGCGCAGTGAACTCGAAGGCGCGCGGGCAGTCGTCCCCCTCCGTCTCGCACCCGTTAGCGCCGGCAGACCATTGCTGCATTTTCTGAGCATCGGTACACGTTGCGTCTGTGCGAGCTACACTATCCCCTTAATAAGAATGCGAGGAGATACGCCATGCTATTTGTAAATCGGCTGGTACATACGCTTGTTCCCGGCAGCGAAAGCGAGCCGGTCGATACCTCCTGCCGCACCAACGCGGGCTTTGCCGCAAGCCTCATCTGCATCGGCCTCAACATCACGCTGTGCCTGGCCAAGGGCATAGCTGGCCTGCTCGCGGGCTCCGTCTCGCTTATCGCCGATGCCTTCAACAACCTTTCCGACGCCTCGAGCAACATCGTGAGCCTGCTCGGATTTCGCCTTGCCAGCCGCCCGGCCGACGAGGGTCACCCCTATGGCCACGGCCGCTACGAATACCTGGCGGGGCTGTTTGTCGCCGTTCTCGTTTGCGCCGTCGGCATCAACCTGATCCTGGAGTCGGTCACCAAGATCATCAAGCCCTCCCCCACCGCGTATTCGGCGCTCTCCATGGCAGCCCTTGTCCTGTCCATGCTCGTCAAGTTTTGGATGGCGGCGTTCAACCGCACGCTGGGCAACCGCATCGATTCCGAGACGCTTATCGCCACGGCGCAGGATTCTAAAAACGACGTCATTACCTCGGCCTCAGTCCTGGCCGCAGCGCTTATTTCGCAAACGACCGGCTTTGACCTCGATGGCTGGGCGGGCCTGGGCGTGGGCATCTTCATCTGCATCAGCGGCATGGGCCTGGTGCGCGACGCCATCAGCCCGCTGTTGGGGCAAGCGCCCGACCCCAAGCTCGTCCAGGCAATCCGCGACAAGATCATGTCGTATCCGCAGGTCCTAGGCACGCACGACCTGATGGTGCACGACTACGGCCCCGGTCGGCAATTTGCCAGCGCACACGTGGAAATGCCCGGCGAGGGCGATGCGTTTGAGCACCACGAGATTCTGGACACCATCGAACACGACATCAAGCATCAGATGGGCATCGACATCACGCTACACTGCGACCCCATCGCTACCACCGGCGACGACCTGCGTGGCTGGGTCAAGCGCGGCATAGCGCAAATCGACCCCACGCTCTCCATCCATGACCTGCACGAACACGACGGGTTCGTTTCGTTTGACCTGGTGCGTCCCGACGGCTTTGACATATCCGACGAGGAGCTGCTGGAGCTCGTCACGCGCATCGTGCACGAGCGCCGGCCCGATGCCTCGTGCGTCGTCACATTTGACTCGGGCTTCAGCTCGCCCGACCGTCCGGCCGAACAGCTGTAATCGACAGCAAAACGGGACGCAGGACCGCCGACCAACGCGCCCATGCGCCCGGTCACGCAATCCTGCGTCCCGTTTTTGTTTGCACTGCTAAAAGGCTCTAGCCGCTCGACCGCTAGTTCCCCTGCGCGCCCGAAATACCGTTTTGCAGAGCATCCCAGGCGTTCGTTGCCATATCACCCAGGTTCTGTGCGGTATCGCCGAGATTCTGAGCTGTGTCGCCCAGCTGCTGAGCCTTATCTCCCAGCTCCTGGGCCTTGTTGCTCAGGTCCTCCAGCGTGTTAGAGCTCGAGCTGTCCGCGCCGCCCTGGTCGCCGGACGCATTACCCGACGAGCCGTCCTTGCGCGTGAGCTGAATCTCGAGGTTACCGTTGTCGTTATAGTAGGCAGACGTCACGACCCAGTTGGCATCGACAACGGGCGTCGAGCCGTCGTCGGTCAGAATTACGGCATTCGAAAGATCGGCCCCGCGCGACTTGAGGAGCTTTTTGGCGTTGGACCAGTACTGACCCGGGATATCGCTCAGGTCGACGGTGCCGGACTGGGCAGTCTCAGTCTGCTCGGCTGTGGAATCAGTCGTGGTGCCCCGCTTGTTGAGCATGCCCGACACGATGGCAAACACAACCGACAGGGCAAAGAAGACCGCCAGCACGATCAGGATTTTTTTGATCACGCTCGACGAACGCGAAGGCTTCTTCTCCTCGTCCTCGCCATACTGAGGGATGGACTTGGGATACTCACGATACGGCTCGCGCGCATATCGGTCGCGCGACTCGTAGCGCGGCTGTGCTGTGCGCGGCATATATGTCGTCTGCTGAGGTTGCGGAATGGGATTTTGCAGCAGGTCATCATAAGGGTCTGCCGCCGCGTTGCCGTAGGGGCTCTGCGACGAGGCACCATACGGGTCCCGCGCTGCGTTTCCGTAATTCACAACGCGCGTGGGATCGGCCGACGCCTGTGTCGTATCGGGGGCAGCGTAGCCGGGATTCGGCACGACGCGGGTCTCATCGGCGCCATTGCCCGTCCGCGGGGAGCCGTAGCCACCCATTACGGTCGTCTTATCCTGGTCCATGCAACGTTTCCTTTCCGTCGCCCGTAAGCATCAAGTTATCCATGCATTCTACCCGCGCAAAAGCCTATGATGGGCAAAGCCCGCCGGTATCTACAAGACATGCGCGGCCGACGGTCACAAGCGAATCGAGGAACGTCATGGCAAAAAGCAAGCTCATCAAGGACACGACGCGTGCCGAACGTGAGGAGATCATTAAGCTGGCACTCGCGGGCTGCGGTAACGGCAGCTGCGACAACTGCGGCAGTTGCAGCTTAGGAGCAGGCGATCCATATGGCACCTACCAGCCCTACATTGACGGCGAGATGGAAATCGCCGACATCAACATGATGGTCGCCGAGCGCAACGCCAAACTCTTCGGCCTCCAGCGCGGCTAATGATCCCTTCTTGGGCTGTGCACCAAAAAATGCGCCCATCTACTACGTTTAACCCAAGGGTGCCAACCATAGCCATATTTGTGTTAACAAAACCGCAGGTAAACGTCTTGTCACATTGTTAAAAAACGCTCCATGGTCGGTCCAACCCTGGCAACCGTAGTAGATGGGCGTTTTTCGTGGCGCGGCTGGCCCAGATAGCTTGTTTCGGAGCCAATTTGCATCAAAAAGTCCCCGGCGGCGCTGCGTTTTGCGTCACCGGGGACTGTTCTATTCACGATCCGTAGCTTTCCTTACTCGTTAGGCACATATGTGGCACGAGGATAATCGGGCGTAACATCTTGGCCGCCGGAATAGCTCGAATCGAAAGGATGCGCCACCAGATCGTGTGTACCCCATGCCATGCAGTCAAATAAACCAGTATCGAGAACAACGATATAACCCTTGCCGTCATAGTAGAAATGGTCCTCGGTAAAGTTATCGTCATCTTCGAGGCTGTCATCAACTATAGAATCTGCCCCTCGCTTTGCCGCCCCGATCACTTGCTTGGCCTCGCTCTTGAGGGTGTCAAACGAGAGCCCGTGCTGTGCAAGCGAGTCCTCAAGCGAAACCTGCTCGCCCGTCTTGAGGTTATAGTATGCCGACCTCGTCACCTGCTCCGAACGATACGGAGGAATGTAGCTATCGGTGTAGGTACGCACGCATGCAATATCGCCATCAATCGAGACAATCTCAGCGTAATACATCGTGGTCACACGATTGTTCTCATCATATGGCGTTGCCTGCTTGCTCGCATCAAGCGCATCCGCGACGAGCTGAATCATATCCTTGTTGAATTTGGCGACACCCACACTCTGGCCTTTTACCTGAGGATAGGTCCACGTAGCCGAAATCTGGCACGTAACGTCGGGGTCAGGCGCGCCCTCGCCCACCGGCGCCGTAAAGCTGACATCCTGTGTGGCAGTAGCAGCCTCATAGCTCGCCTGCGCACCGTCATCGTCCTTTGACTTCAGTTGCTCCAACGTCGTGGCGACCGATGCGATGGTTTCGTTTACCGAATCCTTATCGTAAACTAGCACGCCATAAACGCCAGAAAAAGGAGCGAAAGACACATACGCCTGATGGGGAGCCACACTAACATCCGGCGTATAGACCTTCTCAATCTTGCCATTCTTATACGCCCAGACTTCAAGATGCGCAGCGGCCGCGTTATCCACACGGTCCACCGGTTCATCGGAATACTCAATCAGTAGCTCATCTTGGCCGTCGCCATCAAAGTCAACAAGTTTGGCATAGACAACACCCTGGGCTCCATACGTAGATTGAGAATCATCAATCTCGACAGCCTCGCCTTCGCCGTACTTCTTTTGGTACTCGAGGATCTTGTCGGTGAACAGTTCGTTTGCCGTCTTTACCGTCGCCTTGGCAGAGGCTTTGGCCTCCTTCTTGGACTGCGTGAGCTCGACGTTCTTGGGGGCGTCCGAACCTTCCTTGGTATAGTCGACCTTCATGGTGGTCGTGCTCTTCTTTTTGCCCTTGCCTGAGGTGATGGTCATCTGGTACTTCTGGTCGGGCAGCTCGCCAAAGTCCTCCATGGCAAAGCCGTCCTCGCCATCCACTTTGATGGTGTAGCTCTTGCCCTTGCCATTAGCAGGCGCCAGCTCGACGGTATAGCTCTTGAGCTTTTTTCCTTTGCTGTTCTTGGGCAGCACTTTGGTCTCGCATGCGCAGACAACGTAGCCCTTGCCGCCCGAAGTCACCTCGGAAGATGTGCCGATACGCGGCACGATCACGATAGCGGCGACAATGGCGACAACGGCAACACCGCCGATAACGGCAGCGATGATACGGCCCCTGTGCTTGGGCTTCTTGGGCTGCGGCGTCGGAACAAACGACTGAGAGGCCTCGGCAGGCTCGGTCATAGGTTCCTCATAACGAGACTGCACCTCCATATGAGCCGAGGCACCCTGAGGAGCGTGCTGCCCCGCAGGGGCGGTCGCCGGCGCATCCCCTACCGGAAACGCCACGGGCTCCGCCTGGTCCTCAACTCCGCCCACGCGAGCGCCGCAGATCGTGCAAAACATGGAGCCGTCGGGTATTTGAGCTCCGCACTTGGTGCAATACATCGCATCTCCCGTCTCTCGTCGCAGCCGCAATGCGCCCGCGCAGTTCTTCCAACTACACCGTACGGGAGAAATCCCCATTCTTGTTGCGCAACATTGCCGCCACGTCCAAAACTATGCCGGTTTACTACGATAAATCGCCCGAACCTGAGCATGCTACTTTTCAAGAAACCAAAACCGCAGGTAGACGAATCGGTCATTATCGGAAAATCCAGATATGGTCGAGGTATACCGATTCATCGTAGTAAACCGGCATAGTTTTGGACGAACGACCCCATACGGATGGTCTCATTGACCTAACAGCCACAAAATGATCCGTTTTCCTCCATCACATGCGGATCAAAAAGCCCCGCCGGGCCTTGGTAGGCGCGGCGGGGCGGGCAAGCGGCTATGGACAGCAGACTTAGAACAGGCCGGTGATGTTGCCGTCGTTGTCGACGTCGATGTTCTCTGCCGCGGGCACCTTGGGCAGGCCCGGCATGGTCAGAACGCTGCCGGTCAGCGCGACCACAAAGTGGGCACCGGCGGAAACCTTAAGCTCACGCACGGTGATGCGGAAGCCCTCAGGAGCGCCCAGGGCCTTGGCGTTATCGCTAAAGCTGTACTGGGTCTTGGCGACGCACACCGGTAGGTTACCAAAGCCGTTCTCGCGCAGCTCGGCGAGCTGGCGCTTGGCAGCCGGCGTAAAGTCGACGCCGTCGGCGCGGTAGACCTTGGTGGCGACGGCCTCCAGAGCATCGGCAACATCGGCACCGTCCTCGTAGGCAAACTTGAGCTCGCTCGGCTGCTCAATCAGGCGCATGACCTCATCGGCCAGCTCGAGGGCGCCCTCGCCGCCCTTGGCCCAGACCTCGGAAAGCTTAACGTTGACGCCGAGCTTCTGGCACTCGGACTCGATGAGCGCAAGCTCTGCCTCGGTGTCCGTCGGGAAGCGGTTGATGGCGACCACACAGGGAAGACCATAGACGCTCTGGATATTGTCAACGTGGCGCAGCAGGTTGGGCATGCCGGCCTTGAGGGCATCGAGGTTCTCGTCGTTAAGGTCGGCCTTGGCAACGCCGCCGTTGTATTTAAGCGCACGGGCGGTGGCGACAATCACGACGGCGCTGGGGCGGACGCCCGTCATGCGGCACTTGATGTCGAGAAACTTCTCGGCACCCAAATCGGCGCCGAAACCGGCCTCGGTAATGGCGACATCGCCAAAGCGCATAGCCATGCGCGTAGCCATGATGGAGTTGCAGCCGTGGGCGATGTTGGCGAAGGGGCCGCCGTGGACAAACGCGGGCGTACCCTCAAGCGTCTGCACCAGGTTGGGCTTGAGCGCATCCTTAAGCAGCGCAGCCATGGCGCCCTGAGCCTTGAGGTCGCGGGCGCGGACGGGCTCGCCGGCAAAGCTGTAGCCGACGACGATCTCGCCCAGGCGCTCCTTGAGGTCATTGATACTCGTGGACAGGCACAGGATCGCCATGACCTCGGAGGCAACGGTGATATCGAAGCCGTCCTCGCGCGGCACGCCCTGAGCCTTGCCGCCAATGCCGTCGATAACGTGGCGCAGCTGGCGGTCGTTCATGTCGACGACGCGCTTCCAGGTGATGCGCTTAACATCGATACCGAGCTGGTTGCCTTGCTGAATATGGTTGTCGAGCATGGCAGCCAGCAGGTTATTGGCGGCGCCAATAGCATGGAAGTCGCCGGTAAAGTGCAGGTTGATATCCTCCATGGGGATGACCTGAGCCCAGCCGCCGCCGGCGGCGCCGCCCTTTACGCCAAAGACGGGACCGAGCGAAGGCTCACGCAGGGCCACAGCGCTCTTGACCTGTCTCTTATACACATC
>CABSNX010000031.1 GCA_902479205.1 uncultured Collinsella sp.
CCTCGATGGGCACCTCGCCCTCCATGTTGTAGATCTTGGCAAAGATCCGGTTGAGTTCCTCCTCGTTGGCGCGAAGCTGCTCAAAGCGAGCGTTGACCTCGGCCTTGCGAGCCTCGTATTTATCGGAAAGTAAGATTGACATGAATTTCCCCAAACCATCAAAATCGTTGTTAGGCCATTTCACAAGATGCTATTCGCCGCAGAAATTAATATCGGATGAAGAAATCCGATTTGGAACTTGTGGAAATCTAAAAGCGATGCAAAAACGGCTCAATGAATCTCGGATGCAATCTACTCATGCTTTTTGGGCTTTGATCGCACTACCAGAGTTCGGTAGTCACCTCTAGCGCTATTTGGAAAATAATACTTGCCATCGATATCGATGATTTTTATCCAATCGAGAAAAGAAGATTGCGGTAGCAATATCATTGCTGTTGTTTTTCCGCTCGAACCGGCAGCCCTGTCTTCTAGCAGCATATTTCCATTGTCAAAAAAATATGTACACCCATGGGCAAGCGAATTCCTCATATGGGTCAGCAAGGTCACACCCTTGCCTCCGCCCTTTGCAACGGGTTTATTTCTATCGGCTATTGAATACGGCTGCATGCACACCAGGCGTGGGCTATCGATTTCAATAGGAATTTCGACGACCTCTTTAGTATTGGGATCCTTGCCCATATAAACAAACCCATATTCTTTTAGGACGCCATCAATTCTGTCAGCCATCAACATTTCCCGCTTCTCCGCCAAAACGCCGGAATAGTCGAGAAGAGTATCAAACGGCATTTCTTTTAATCCGAAATCCTTAGCAGCTCTTTGCTGGGATGCAGAAGCAGCGACCGATTTGGTAACGTAAAAATCCCAAATAATAGATACTTCTTCAGACGACCAGATTGCTGAATCCCTAATTGATTCAGAAATAAGGGCAGTAGACACAGCAAACACCTACACCAGCGGATGACGTTTGAAATCCCAGGAGGTTTCAAACGAATCCCAATCGGTTTTTGATAGTTCGCGACACGAGTTGACCATGGCGTTAACCGATGGCTCCAGTTCCTCGCTTTGAACAATCGGGTACGTTGCGATTTGACCCACCTCGAAGTTGAGCGTTGGCGAAAGCATGCTTGCGACGCGCATAATCACAGAGCTATTGCATGCGCCCTGCAAATATTTGAGAGTCATTTCATCACCGAAAACACTAGTCCCGGCAACATCAAACAAACTTCCACTTGGTCTGTACCTAAACGCAATAACCCCACTAGACACCTTTGACCAGGTAAGCATCGGCTTGAAATAGAGATGTCTTGAGGGAAGGTGATTGCCTAGCGTGGCCAGAATTTCAGAGTTAGCCCGATTGAAAGTAACTACCCAATCGTTATTCCCATACCACTTGCGGTAGTTACCCCCCTTATTGTATGGAAACCATTTACCTCCGCCCTCAAAAGCTTCTTCCTCCGACTCAACACCAAAACGCGCTTTATCGACTTCAGGCTCCCACCACAAACGCGTGAAACGCTCGTTGTCACCAGTGGCAAGACCCTGGCGAGGTTTACCGAACTCGTTAAGCTGCTTAGCATTGGCAAACGCATCAAGAAGGGCATCGCTGGCCCAGTAGGCGATGGGGGTGCCGGGAATCTGCTTGAAGGTCTCGGCGTCGCGGCGGTAGAACCAGCCGCAGTCGGGGTTTCGGATCGCCTCGAGAGCCTTCTTGCGCTTGGCATCGCTGCCGTTGATGTCGACGAGGCGCACGTAGGCGCCCCCGCATGCCGCGCACCCGTTGTAGACGACGTCGGCCGTGACGTTGACGACCTCGCCGCCGATGGCGTCGAACGCGCGGGGGCCCAGGTGCAGCATGGACAGGATCGACTTGGACCCGATGAGCGAGGAGCGCATCTTCTCGAAGCTGCCCAGGAACATCCAGCTCTGCATGGTAACCATGGCCGCGTAGCCGCGGTCCCTGGCAAGGCTGAATCCGCGCTCGATAAAGCACGTGCAGAGGTCGCTCTTCACGTCGGGGTAGTTCTTCTTGATCCACTTGCTCATGAATGGATTAAAGCTGCTGCTGCCCATATACGGAGGATTCGCCACGGTGCAGGTAAAACGACGGGACAGCTTCTCGCAGATGGCGGCAGCGCTTTCGAGCTTAGTTTTGGCCGTAGCGGCAAAAAGGTCATCGGAACAACTCGCGGCGGCGGCCTTGAGCTCGTCGATCTCGTCCTCTGAGGGATTGAGCAGCGAACCGATCTCGCCCAAATGACTCAGCTCCTCGGCGAGCTTCTTGTTACCCGGCAGCTCGTCCTCCCCTAGCGGGATGCTCGAGAGCACGGCAACGTCGGCGCGAACGCCACGCCTAAAGAAGCGACGATCGTGCTCGCGGGCGCACATGGCAAGCGCCAGCTCCGCGATCTGTGCCGCGCGGGAATCGATTTCCATACCTGCAAGGTTTTTAGTAAGAATGAGCTCGGGAATCTCGCACTCACGATAGCCACGCTCCTCGTACATATGGAAGAGCAGCTCAAACGCATAGACCAAAATATGGCCCGAGCCGCATGCGGGGTCGCAGATGGTTATCTCCTCGGGGCTCGAAATGCGGATGAAGTCCTCGTGCTCAGTATCAGGCTCGATGTAATACTCCATGCGCTCGCGCAGCGAACTCCCCGGGTTGTTGAGCATCCACAGACGGCCGAGCGAGTTCTGGACCATATAGCGCACGATCCACTCGGGGGTGAAGAGCTGCGTGGCGGGCGCGATGTCCGCCGCCGCTGCTTTGCGTTTTGCCTTGAAGAACTCGTCTTTGACGTCAGCGTTGTAGTACTGATACATCCAGCCCAGAACGGTCACGCCCTCGCGCCAGTCCTCGTCAGCGAGGACGGCATTGAGTTTGCCCACCACGCCGTCGGACATCATGAGGCCCTGGGGCAACAGCAGCTCCATGGCACCGCCCACGCGTTCAAAGACGCCCGGCAGGCAATCGGCAAGCTCCTCGCACTGAGCCATAAACAGGTAGCGCCACAGCGGTTCATCCAAGCCCGCCATCTTGAGCTCGGCTATGCGATCGGTATCGGCCGTCGCTATCTCCACGTCCAGTGCATTCTCCACGGCCTCGCTGCCATGGCTGTCGTCCGCACGACTCAGCATGCGCATACGGCTGGGGAGCCATCCGCGTGCATCCATAAAGCGAATGGCCACGATGCGGTTGAACCAGGTGTAGGCCGCTCGGTCGCGCAGCGCCTCGTGACCCACCTCTGTCTGTATGCGCAGCAGCTCGTCACGCTGCTCAACCTCAGCAGGACTTAGGGGCAGGCCGTTGACGGTCTCGGACCCAACGGGCGAAGATGCAGGTTCGGTGATGCCGTAGCGCACCATCTGTGCCTCCACGCCTTTGATGAGCTCTGTACGGGCCCAGGTGCAGAAGCTCTTAAGAGCAGAATCGTTCATGGTTGATGAGCCTTTCTAAACGCCATAAACCACCGGTGCTCGCTTTGGCACCGGTGGCTCCGCGAGTTAGTTGATACGAATCTCGTCGTTTGCAGCGAGCTCCTGCATAAGGCGGGAGCGCAGGTCGTCCACGTAGCGCTCCACGTCCTCTGCGGACAAGAGGCGACTCGGCTTGGCCAAATCGGCGCGGCGCACGGTCTTGATCTTGCGCTGGGGCTTAGACGCGGGCACGGGCGCAGACGATGCGGCGCCCTTGTTGGAGATCTTCTTGACCACCTCACCCGTACTCGTGACCTCGGTGGTGCGGCGCTCGTTGTCCATTCGCATACGGGCCTCATCCACGGCGTCGTATATCTTGTTGGTTGCAGCAACGATCCAGTTTTCCCAGTTTGCCGCGAGGGCGTTAAGCTCGTTGAGGCTCTGGACGCCATGGGCGCGGTTCTTGAACGACTCATACCTGGTGTTGGCGTCCGCGATGGCATCCTTGGCCTGCTTGACAAAACCTTCTTGGCTCTCGGCCTGCTTCCGCAAATCCTGCAGGTCGTTTTCGATACGACACAAGAACTCGTTGCGGCGAATGCCCAGGTGCTTTTTGATGTCTTCCTTGACGGGTGCCATCAACGGCTGGAGGTCTTTAATGCGGCCGTAGGGCTTTGGGTCTTTGAGGATCTCGCGCACCTTTGCCACGTTCTCCACCGCGTTGGGAATGTCATCGGAGGCATACTCGATGCCCTCGGTGCGGCTCAAGAAATCCTTGGCGTGGTCAAACGCTGTTCGTTGGTTGGACTCGAAGAACTCAACCACCTTGTCAAAGTCTTCCTTGGCATCGAGCAGGCGGTCCTCGTGCTTGGTGAACGTGGTCAAGAACGCCTCGGAATCGCTCTGGTCCTTAAGAACGTCGACCACCTCCGAGCGCATCTTCTCGCACTCGTCCTCACCGGGATACGGGTAGGCCGGCTTGATACCCGTGTAGTAGTCGCGTGCCATGGCGACGCACACCTCACGCAAGCCCTCAAGGCGCTCCTTGAGCTCGGCCACGAGCTTATCCTCGTTGGAGGGCACGGTCTTGAGATCAAACAGGTCACGCATAAGCTCGCCCGTGGCGCGCAGCAACCGGTCGCTCATGCGCACGCGCAAACGCACCTGGGCCTTATCGGCATCCTTACGCAGGAGCGACACCATGCGGCTGTCGTTAGCTTGAACCGTCTGACCGCCAAACAGCACCTGCGCGCGCTGCTCCACTACAAGCTGCGCCACCACATTTGCGATGTCAACCTCGCGCCAGCCATAGGGCTTTTGCTGGTACCTGCGCTGGATATCGCCCATAGCGGTATCCAGGTGGCGCTGGTGCTGAACTTTGAGGTAGTCCTCGACCTCCTTGAGCGCACGCGTGTTGCCCGCGTCCATGCCAGCGAGCCCCGCTTGAACGTTGCCCGCCAGAGTGGAGCGGATATCGGAATCGCTCGTGACCGGCGCGCCGATATAGTCGGCCTTTTCAAAGACCACATCGCACAGCTGCGCCAGCACTTGCTCAAAGACCTGAGCGGGTTTGGCCGCGCGGACCTCAATTATGCGGCCGTTGACCGCGCAACGTGCATGGAGTACGGCCTCGCTCAAAAGGACATCGGCCTCTTTCTCGTTATAGGCTGCCTCGCGCATCTTGGACTCGACGATCTGGCGCGTACTCGGCTGAAGCTCCTGGAGATTTCGCGTCTTGGCGTACTTGCGGATCTTGGCGGCGTTGACGAGCGTCTCCCAATAATCCGCCTCGTCGCTCAAAGCCACGATGGCTTTGCCCGAAGAAGCCAAGGCCAGCTCGGTATCGTCCGCACGGCCCAGATCGCTCGCCATAGTCGCCACGCAAAGCTCCATGCCGCCCATGCTGGCACCGTGGATTGAGCCGTCCACATAGCGGTCAAACGGAAAGTCGTTGGCCCCGCGGTTGAGTTTACGCGCGGTGTAGATGCTGTCGAACAGGCGCTTTTTGATAGACTCGATCACCTGCGCGTTATCGACCGGAGTGCGTGCGATCTCCTGCGCTATCTCCTGCTCCTCGTCGGTGAGGAAGCTATAGGCATCGCCCTGGCGTGCCACGTAGTTCTCGCGCTCCAGGCGGGCAAGGGACTCCTTGACGCGGTCCTTGAAGGCGCGCATGTCCACGTCGAGGCCGTCGATCATGAAGATGGAGATGTTCTCGACCGTGGCCTTAACGTAGCCGATGTAACGAATCAGGTACAGGAGCTTGAGCACCTGAACGTCGTAGGGTTCAAGGCCCTTTGCGTCCTCGGCCGCACGGACCGCGCGGTCGACCACCTGGTTGATGCCGTGCTCAAGGTCTTTGGAGATAGTGTCGAAGAAGCACCAGAACGGCACGAGTGCACCGGTCTGGTCATACTGGATGGCCTGAGCGCTCTCCTGGAACGCGCTCAGCATGGAGCGCTCGCCCGTTGACATGTGCTTGGCCTTGACACCGTGCTTGCGCACCTCGGTCATCACGTCGGGCAGGAGCTTAAACTGGTAGCCCACAAACGGGTAGCTGGCCACAAAATCCTTGGAGTTGGCGTAGCCGGCAAGGTCGGAGCGCGAGCCGCCCTCAAAGGTAAAGTTGTTTTTAAGCACGGCGGCGTCTTGCTCGTAGACCTGTGCAAGCATATCGGCCGCCGGCGCGGTCTTCTCGAGCACACGGCGCTGGATGACCTCGTCCACGCTGGAGCTGGAGAGCGAAAGGCGGGTATTGAAGCGGCCCTGGATCTTTGAAAAGTCGTTGCCCACGGGCAGGCTCAGGTTGTCGATGGCCTCCTGGCTCGAAACCATCACCCACACGCGGCCACCGCAGGCGGCACCCAGCTCCTCGACGATGGTCTGAAGGCTCAGCATAAGGCTTGGGTCCTTGTCGTTTGTAATAAACTGACCCACCTCGTCGACCATAAAGAGCAAACGGAAGTTGCCGCCGTGGGCCGCTGCCTGAGCGTCTACGTAGTCCTTGACCTTTTTGGCAAAGACATCGGGGGCCAAAACCTCGTCCTCAGAACCCTCGAGCCAGTTCCATGCGGCCTTTTCGCTCATGCCGAGCACGCTCTGCAGCACCTCGACCACGTCGTCCTCAAAGTAGCTGTAGGTGTCGCGGGTCTGGAGCCAGGACTCGCCGTTCACGCGCTCAAAGGCCTCGCGGAACTCCTGGGTCTTGCCCAGGGAATCGATGTAGTCCTCGAGCTTTGCAAGCTTGAGGTCCTCGCCGTAGAAGCCGCGCGCCTCGTAGAACATGCGCTCAAAGCCGCGAAGCAGCGCCGTGGGAGCCGTATCGCCCTGCTTCCACTGGCCCGCCTTGCTATCGATGTTAAAGAGGATGGCCTGCGTGGGCACCGAGCAGGCGCGCTCCATGGCAGCCGCGACCATGGGGTCGACGATCTTGCCGTCAAAGTAGCGGATGGCGCTCTTACCGCCGATCTGGCGATTCTCGAGCAGGTAGCTCAGCATCTTGAGGAAGTGCGATTTACCGGAACCGAAGAAACCACTGATCCACACGCCGATCTTGTCGGTGCGCGCGTCGATGGCATCGCCGTAGGCCTTGAAGAACGTGGCAAGGTGCCTCTGCAACTCGCGCGTCACCACGTACTCGTCAAGCTCTTGGCGGATGGACCCATCTTTTGAATCCTGGACCTTGACCACGCCGTTGATGGAGCGGTTAATGTCTTTTGCAAAGAGGTCGCGAATGATCGTGTTGTCCATGGGTGCTCCTTTGGGTTTGGGAACGTTATGGCAAAGGGTTGTTACCGGCAGCAGGGACTTGCCTGCGGGGAGCCGTGCTTACGAGATATCGATGGCGCGGTAGTAGTTGTCGGCCGGCAGACGGTTAAAGAGCTGGAAAGAAGAGCCGTTGAAACTGCCCGGATAGGCGGCGACCACAGGCACCTCATCAAAATCCGCAAGCATGCAGTGGAGAAGCGTGTGCATGCGAAAGAACGGGAAGACCTCACCTGCACCGGTGAGGAGAATGACGTCTCCGGGCGCGAACGGCTCGGTCTGCTCAAGGATGTACGCGGCAACTTTCTCGGGCGAGGCGAACTTGGCCACGTCCTCGAGCACGCGCTGGGTACCGTGGCGCTCCTCTTGGCGCGGGATAGCCTTGAGGACACGGCGCTTTTCGAGAATTGCCAGCACGGCGTCGTAAAGGTTCACGACCTTGAGCGTGCACGGAAGCTTGTCGGCCTCGGCATCGCATGAAAGGGTGTCAAATAATGCACGCGCCTCAAACTCCAGCGCGGGGTCATAGCAAAAAGTGTGGAAGCCGATCTCATTGCCTATGCCCTTGTTGGCCAAAAAGTCCTCGCTGCACAGGCACTCGCGCAGAAGCTGCGCACGGCGCTCAAATTCCTGACAGGCGCGCTCGGAGCGGGCATGCGCCGCCACGACGCTCTTGCGGGAATGGATGCCGATATTGGTGGTGAGATCAGTCGCCGGGGTGATAACAGGGTCGACGGCGTTTTTGACGGGAGCCACGCTACATCACCGCCCTGCCGGTAAGGGCCGCGATAAGCGACTGCTCGCCCAGCTGAACCAAGGCTCGCTCGACATCGGAATCGAGGAAGAGTGGTGACAGGCGCTCGGACTCCGGGCCCAGGCCCTCGCCGATAAGGCCAGCATGGCGGAGCGTCTGGCGGAGCGAGCCCTTAATGCGCTTGACCGTAGCCTCAGTCCAGCGGGCCGCGTCCGGATACTCCGTGGTAAAGCGTGTCATAAAGGCGTTGAGGTCAACCGCCGTAAAGGCATAATCGAAGTTTTGTAGACGCTCCCCTACCTCGACGAGCACGAGCTCGCGCACGATATCGTAGCGGCAGATCATGCTGTAGAAGACGGCCTGGTCCGCCTGCGTGGGAGTGCCGGATGCCATGAGCCTGGTTAGGGATGACGCAGCCTCGACGGCGGTTTTGGGGTCGATGCCGCGCGCGGCGCATACGGCGTCCGTGGGCATCATGGCGTCAAGGCGGCGAAGGCACACGGTTGCGCGGTTGACGACCATGCGCTCCGTGGGATATTGAAAGAGGTTCTCGCTCTTTACGCGTACAATGACCTGCTCGTCGCTTGCGCCCCGCATACGAAGGGCAGCGACGATGCGCATCTCATGCGGGAGGAATTGCTCGCGGGTGAGCACCCCCCCCCGAACGCTTTTTGTGGTTATATCCACAGTACACGCTCCAAGGGTGTCAAAGGCTGTCACAAGTGCGCCGCAACCCGGCAGGCAGGCGCGGCGCACATGACAATAATCATACCTGTTGGTAAAAAAGTTACCACGCCCAGAGTGTCAAATGTTGAGCAACAAAATTTAATCCGGTTAACGGTCATTTTCGCAGCTTAGAAACTTTAACGAGGTCGCCCCAAATCACACTTGCCAGACAACCGCGCTTACGAATGCAGGCACGCACACGCCCAACGCCACCCTCCGCTACACTCAACATAGAGTTATACATATGATTCTATGTAAGGAGTTTCATATGCCTGTCGTAAAGCCTATTTCTGATCAGACGCGCGCGCTAACTACCATTCAGGAACGCGAAGATCACATTCAACGTACCATCGCTCATGGTTACGATGACCTCACCAACGGCCGCGTGCGCCCTTGGAAACAGGCAAAGGCAGAGGCAGATCGGATGCGAGCCTCCAGATAAACCCTCCCCCCATGTAACAACCCTGTAAATCATAGCGGCACACTCGGGTTTTACCGTGATGCGGTCGCGCCTGGCGCTCCACTGTGCTAAAGTATCCCGAACGTTCAAACGACTACGAGGGAGACTAGAAGATGGCACGTGTGCACAACTTCTCAGCTGGCCCGGCCGCACTGCCCACAAGCGTGCTCGCCGAGATCGCCGACGAGATGATGGACTACCGCGGTTGCGGCATGTCCGTGCTCGAGATGAGCCATCGATCTAGCATGTACCAGCAGATCATCGACGACGCCGAGGCAACCCTGCGTCGCCTGCTGAGCATCCCGAACAACTACCACGTCCTATTTTTGCAGGGCGGCGCCACGCTACAGTTTGCGGGCATCCCGATGAACCTCATGCGCCGCGGCCGCGCCGGCTACGTCGTGACCGGCAACTTTGCCAACAAGGCATACAAAGAAGCCGCCAAGTACGGCGAGGCCGTGCTGCTCGCGAGCTCCGAGGACACCAACTTCGACCGCATCCCCGACATGGCCGACATCAACGCGCGCATTGCCGCTGAGGCCGCGAGCGACGGGCTCGACTACGTTTACATCTGCCAGAACAACACCATCTTTGGCACCATGTACCACGAGCTGCCCGCTTACGGCGATGTGCCGCTGGTCGCCGATGTCTCGAGCTGCTTTCTGTCGCAGCCGCTCGACGTTGAGCGCTACGGGCTCATTTACGCCGGCGCGCAGAAAAACGCCGGCGCCGCGGGTGTGACCGTGGTCATCGTGCGCGACGACCTCATCGCAGATGGCCCCGCCTTTGCGCAGACGCCGCAGTACATGGACCTCAAGACCCAGGCCGCCAAGGGCTCCATGCTCAACACGCCCAACACCTTTGGCATCTACGTGTGCGGCAAGGTGTTCCATTGGGTCGAGGAGACCGGCGGGCTTGCCGCCATGGCCGAGCGCAACTGGGCCAAGGCCAACCTGCTCTACGACCTGCTCGAGCACAGCGAGCTGTTCCATGGCACCACGCAGGCCGACAGCCGCTCCATCGCCAATGTCACCTTCCGCACCGGCGACGCCGAACTCGACGCGGCCTTTGTCGCAGGCGCGGCCGAGCACCAGATTCAAAACGTCAAGGGCCATCGTCTGGTAGGCGGCATGCGCGCCAGCGTCTACAACGCCGTAACCATGGAAGACGTGCAGGCACTGGCCTCGTACATGAAGGACTTCGAAACGCAGCGTAGTTTGAGCCCGCGATCTAACTAGCCCGCAACGCGCGGGCCGACCAGCCACTTCAAACCACCTGTTTAAACCAAACCTGCTAAGGAGTTTTTCATGCGCAAGATTAAGACCATCGACGACATCACTAAAGACGGCAAAGTCGAGTTTGGCGAGGGCTACGAGTTTGTGGACACCGCCGAGGAGGCCGACGCCATCCTGATGCGCTCGACCGACCTGCACGGCTACAAGCTGCCCGAGGGCATCCGCGCCATCGCCCGCTGCGGCGCCGGCGTCAACAACATCCCCGTCGAGGAGTACGCCAAGAAGGGCGTCGTCGTCTTTAACTCCCCCGGCGCCAACAGCAACGCCGTCAAGGAGCTCGTCCTTGGCATGCTGGTGCTCTCGAGCCGCGGCGTCGTGCAGTCGATGAATTGGGTGCGCGACAACGCCGACGACCCCGAGATTCAGGTCGACGCCGAAAAGGCCAAGAAGGCCTTTGTGGGCCGCGAGCTCAAGGGCAAGCGCATCGGCGTTATCGGTCTGGGCAACGTAGGCTCCAAGGTCGCCAACGCCTGCGTCGATCTGGGCATGGATGTCTACGGCTACGATCCGTTCATTTCCGTCGAGCACGCGTGGGTGCTGAGCCGCGAGGTGCAGCGCGTGGGCACGCTCGAGGACCTCTGCCGCGGCTGCGACTACCTCACCGTGCACGTGCCCAGCAAGGCCGACACCATCGGCATGATCAGTACCGAGCAAATCAACCTGCTGGCACCCGACGCCGTGCTCATCAACTACGCGCGCGAGACCACCATTGACGAGGACGCCGTCGACGCCGCCCTGCGCGAGGGCAAGCTTAGCTGGTTTAGCTGCGACTTTGCCACGCCCAAGACCGTCAAGATGCCCAATACGTTTATCACCACGCACTCGGGCGCCGGCACCGGCGAGGCCGAGGCCAACTGCGCCGACATGGCGATCAGCGAGCTCAAGGATTACCTGGAAAACGGCAATATCGCGCACAGCGTCAACTACCCCGCCTGCAGCATGGGCAAGGCGCGCGCCGCGAGCCGCATCGCCTGCCTGCACGCCAACGTGCCCAACATGATCGGCCAGATCACGGCCATTCTCGCCAAGGACAACGCCAACGTGCAGCGTATGACCAACGAGTCCGCTGGCGAGAACGCCTACACCATGTTCGACACCGACGAGCACCTGAACAGCAGCACCATCGAGGCGCTCAAGCAGATTCCGTCGATGTATCGCGTGCGCGTGATCAAGTAGCGTCGGCGCCAAGCCTGCCAGACAGACCACGAAGTCCATTCGGCCCCCGTTTTCACGAAACGGGGGCCGATTTCGTTGCTCCGGCTGGTTTTGAAAATGCTACCCATAATAAGTTTTTTCGGATAATCGACAGTGAGGCCCTAGTCGCTAAGCACAACTGCTTTTACAAACAGCTTTATCAGGGGTTTTAGTAGGTAAAAATCGATCTCTATATGCCAAACTAATGTTGACTGTCCATTTTCCGAAATAACTTGCTCTAGGTAGCACTTTTCAAGCCAATTCCAAGGAGCAATTGAAGGCTATTCGCAACTAAAACCCTAGCTTCCGCGACCGTTATCCACCCGCGCGGCTACATTCCCGCCCAATCGATAAAAATCTCCTCACGAAGCCGCCGTTCGAGCTCTTGCTGCCGCGGTGTCTTGTCTTTCAACGGCATATCGAGATAGGACATGATGAGTTCCATCACTACATGGAAGGCATCGGAGTCGACCAGCTGACCATAGGTCATCAGAACGACGGGATATCCCATGGCTTGCAGGGCCGTCGTTCGATCGGAGTCCGAGATCTTGGATTCTATGGATCCGTGAATGGCTTTACCTTGGCATTCAACCAGGCACTCTCGGCTGCCGTCCTTATTTGCCAGCAGAATATCGGCGTAGCGCCTATCAAGCCCCGAAATCAGGCGGGCGCTGCGCGTCATGCGAATCTCGACGTTATTGGTAAGGCGCAGCCCTTCGCCGCCGCGCAGCCTCGAAAGGCCAAACAGCATCGAAGCTTGGACCTCAAGCGGCGATGCCACAATCCCCGTAATGCATTTCGCGGCACGCGTGAACGATTTAGCACCGCGGAGCCCCTGGATCTTATTTGCGAACTCCGTAAGTTCAGAAAGCTCGATCAAGGGAGGTCGTTTCCACAAGTCCGTTGGATTCCCCGAGGCATCCTTTACGTTTTCCCAGCCCAACC
Organism: uncultured Collinsella sp.; assembly: GCA_902479205.1. GTDB lineage: Bacteria > Actinomycetota > Coriobacteriia > Coriobacteriales > Coriobacteriaceae > Collinsella. Next base: position 12,557 of record CABSNX010000031.1, read on the forward strand.
GTGCGTCACCCCATCGGCCCCCATATGCCTGCTCAAGCGCCAACTTTACCTGAGGCGCAATCTTGCACACGGCAAAGGTACCGCACATCTCATACATGCACATGATCAGACGCTCGTTTGAGACCGAGGAAGCCAGGGTTAGCAGGGTAAAGAGCGGAGACGCGACATCAAGGCCAAACTCCGTCTGCCGCACGGAGCCAAACGGCCTCTCCCCGTTCCAAACATGCCTGACGATGCGACCGCCCTTACGTCCGCAGCCGCCCTGCGCCAACACATGTAACGGGGTGCCCAGGAAATGCTTGACGAGCGGATGCTCACAAAGACGTTCCCTGCGCGGATCGTCCACAGAATCGGGCAGGTCCGGCATTATTGCCAAAACCTGTGGAGGTATCCGGTGATACCGAAAGGCAGATATGTCGCACAGCATGTCGTCCATGAAAGGTACGTACCCACCGCGTCGTTTGTAAACCCGCCCGGACGGCAAACGCGATGGCTCGGCCTGCGAACGGTAAATGCTGCTACGCGCGCGTCGCGAATCTGCAGGTGACTCACAATCGGTTTGCAAAGCAAACTGATTGTGAGGTTACATATGGTTGATGAGGACTTTGCCTGGCGCCTTGTGCAGGAGCTTGTGAAGATTGACAGCTCGGACCCCGGGTGCGTATGAGGGCGAGATCGAGCGCTATATCAAGGCGTTGGCTGAGGAGCGGATGGCGCAGCTGAGCCATCCAGTACTCGGTGCCGTGCAGATTGAGGAGCTCGAAGTACTCCCCGGGCGCCGCAACCTTATGATTACCGTGCCGGGCGTGAGCGACGAGGCGAGGCTCGTCTACATCTGCCACATGGATACCGTCACCCTGGGACGCCATCGAGCGCGACCCAGGCTCTCCCCTCCTAGCTGCGCTCAAGCGCGCCGCCGATGACGTGACAGACGCGGACGTACCCCTGTCTCTTATACACATCTCCGAGCCCACGAGACCGATCAGTATCTCG
>CABSNX010000032.1 GCA_902479205.1 uncultured Collinsella sp.
GAGCGCGCCAACGGTGCCCCGATTGACGACGTCGCCATTCAGGGCGTCAAGGTCGGTATGATGGGCCCGCTCGCCGGCGTCGGCGACCCCGTCTTCTGGTTCACCCTTCGCCCGATTCTGGGCGCTCTGGGCGCTTCCCTGGCCATGTCCGGCAGCATCGTCGGTCCGCTGCTGTTCTTCTTCGCGTGGAACATCATTCGTTACGCTTTCCTGTGGTACACGCAGGAGTTTGGCTACAAGGTCGGCTCCTCCATCGCCAAGGACCTCTCCGGTGGTCTGATGGGCAAGGTCACCGAGGGCGCTTCCATCCTGGGTATGTTCATCATCGGCGCCCTGGTCGAGCGCTGGGTGTCCATTTCCTTCACCCCGATCGTCTCCACGGTCAAGCAGTCTGCTGGCGCCTTTATCGACTGGGCTAGCCTGCCCTCCGGTTCCGAGGGTATCAAGGAAGCGCTGACGATGTACAACTCCGTCGGTGCTACCGCCCTAGATCAGATGAAGGTCACCACGCTTCAGGCCAACCTCGATCAGCTCATCCCCGGCCTTGCCGCCGTGTGCCTGACCCTGCTGGTCTGCAAGCTCCTCAAGAAGAAGGTCAGCCCGATCGTCATCATCCTGGCTCTCTTCGCCGTCGGCATCATCGGTCGCTTCTGCGGCTTCATGTAAGCACGCTTCGGCTTAAGACCGAGAATTGTTAGGCAAGGGCTTTTGAGCCATTGAAACGGACCGCACCCGGTGGGTACACTGGATGCGGTCCGATTGTTTTATTTGGAGGGCGAGGCGCGCATGGCGCAATCTCAGAACAGCACGGTCGATCTGGCAACGCCGGCAACCTGCCTGATGGGGCTTACCAGCCACGGTAACGTGATGGTGGGCAATAAGGCGTTCGAGTATTACAACGAGCGCAATCCCGAGGATTATATTCAGATCCCGTGGAACGAGGTCGACTATATTGCCGCCGAGGTTTTACGCGGCACCAAGAAGATCACGCGTTTTGCCATCTTCACCAAGGACAACGGTCACTTTACGTTTTCGACGCGCGACGACAAAGAGACGCTTCGTGCTGTCCGCAAGTACGTCGACGAGAATAAGCTTGTGCGTTCGCCCGACTTTATCGATGTGACGGCCAAGGGCGCCAAGAGCATCCCCTCCGTTATCAAAAACCTCTTCCACAAAGGCAACTAGCCCCTCATAAGTTGCGGTGGAATAGTTCCTAAATGCGGCTTTAGACGCTTTAGGCAGGAACTATTCCACCGCAACTTTGAAGTCTGGTCATGGGGTGTATGGCGATGCAGTAAATCTGCTACACTAGTGCAACATGCCTCCGTAGCTCAGGGGATAGAGCACCGCTCTCCTAAAGCGGGTGTCGTGCGTTCGAATCGCACCGGGGGCACCAGAAGAAATTACAGGTCAGACGGTATAAATCGTCTGACCTGCTTCTGTATAGATAGGGCTAAATAGACGATAGAGGGGTGAAAAAGGGGTGAAAGAAAGTTCTATGATGAAAACAGCTCGCCTACATATTTCACTCCGATATTTCACCCAAATATCCGGTTTCCAACCCTTCCCACAGCCTACGGGCTTATGAGAAGCCCTTCGGCCATGGAAAGCGTTGAAAACCTAGGGTGACGTTGCTGTGAGATGGGCGAGTTTCCAACAGCCCCCGGCGTCTTCGGGTTTCGCCTGGGACCCTGCGACACCGTGGACCGTTGAAAACTCGCCCTTCCGCTTGGAAGAGGGCTTTTACCCCTTAAAATTGTCCGAAAGTGACAACGACGCAGGAGGTCCGGTATGCCTGCCAGCAAGAAAGAGGCAAAGGAGTTCGTCAAACGGTGGAAGAAGCGCCTCGGTGCCATCCCCGCAGGCTCCAACAACGAGCAGCAGGATACGCAGAAGTTCTGGGTCGACCTGCTCATCAACGTCCTGGGCATCCCGTCCAACACCATAGACAGCTTCGTTGACTTTGAGCGGAAGGTGAGAGGCCGTCGCATCGACGTGTTCGTCTCCGACCACAACTTCCTCTGCGAGCAGAAGTCGTGGGGCATCGACCTCGACAAGCCCGAACCCAGGAACGGCGGCATGGAGACGCCGCTTCAGCAGGCCATGTGGTACGCGCGGCACCTGCCGTACTCTGAGCGCCCCCGCTGGGTGATGACGTGCAACTTCGGGACCTTCCGTCTCTACGACCTCGACAACGAGAGACCCGAGGACACCGTGCAGGAGTTCTCCCTCGAAGAGCTCCCGAACAGTCTGTATCTTCTGTCCTTCCTGACCTCCAACGAGACGAGCCGCCTGCACAAGGAGCAGCAGCTCTCCATCGAGGCCGGGGCCTACGTCTCTAGGCTCTACGATGCCCTCGCCAAGCAGTACCACCACATCGAGGAGAAGGACGAGCGCGCGCAGGAGGAGCAGCGCTCCCTCAACGTGCTCATCACCCGTATCATTTTTCTGCTCTACGCCGAGGACGCCGACCTCCTGCAATCGCACCAGGCGTTCGGTAGGTACTGCGAGGGTGACCCTGCCAAGCTCCGCCGCAAGCTGGTGGACCTGTTCGAGGCGATCGACACGCCCCTGGACAAGCGGGACGAGTACATGGACGAGGACCTCGCGGCCTTCCCCTACGTGAACGGCGGTCTGTTCGCCGACTCCTCCATCATCGTCCCGCAGATGACCCCGGAGATCCTCGAAGCCATCACCGACGCGTCCCAGGACTTCGACTGGCGCGAGATCTCGGGCGTCATCTTCGGCGGCGTGTTCGAGGGCACGCTGAACCCCGAGACGCGCCATGCCGGGGGCATGCACTACACGAGCGTCGAGAATATCGAGCGCTGCCTCAGGCCGCTCTTCCTCGACGAGCTGTGGGATGAGCTGCACGAGGCCGAGGGCGAGAGGACGGCTGCCAAGCGCAAGCAGGCCCTGGCGAGGCTGCACGACAAGGTGGCCTCCATCACCATCGGCGACCCGGCATGCGGCTCGGGCAACTTCCTTACCGAGGCGTACCGGCAGCTGCGCACCATTGAGAACCGAATCATCGAGGACGAGCTCAGCGAGGAGACCGGCAACGCGGGGCAGACGTCCCTCGTCATTGCGCAGGATAGCCCCGTCCGCGTTTCTCTCGATCAACTGTACGGCATCGAGATTAACGACTTCGCCGTCTCGGTCGCCAAGACCGCCCTTTGGATCACCGAGGAGCAGATGCTCCGAAAGACGCAGGAGATATACGTCGGTTATGACTTCGACTTCCTGCCGCTCAGGAGCCTCAGCAACCTTCATGAGGGCAACGCCCTCAAGACCGATTGGTCCGAGGTGTTCCCCGATGACCTTACTTATCTTGTGGGCAACCCGCCGTTCCTGGGTGCTCGCAACCAATCCAAGGAGCAGAAGGCAGAGCTCCTTGAGGTCTTCGATGGAGCGAAGAACGCGGGCAACATCGACTACTGCGGGGCCTGGTACATGAAGGCCGCGAGGTTCACGCAGGGAAAGCGCACGCGCTGCGCCCTGGTCTCTACCAACTCGATATGTCAGGGCGAGCAGGTCGCCAACCTCTGGAAACCCCTGCATGACATGGGCATCCATATCGATTTCGCACACAACACCTTCCGCTGGGACAACGAGGCGGCGGACAAGGCACACGTGTTCTGCGTCATCGTCGGGTTCTCCCGCGAAGCGGGGAACAAGACGCTCTTCTATCATGCGACGCCCGATTCTGACGAAGACCGGATTGCCGTTCCTCGGCTCAACGCCTATCTGAAGAACGCGCCCGACGCTTTCATCTGGAACAGAAGCAAGCCTTTGTCGGACGTGCCCGCTATCGGTATCGGCTCTCAACCGATTGATGGCGGCAACTATCTGTTCACACCGGAGGAGAAGGCGGCGTTCCTTTCGAAAGAGCCCGCGGCTGAGAAGTACTTTCATAAATGGCTTGGATCGCAGGAGTTCATACGGGGTATTGAGAGATGGTGCCTGTGGTTGGGGGAGGCTTCGTGGGCCGATCTCAAGGGCCTTCCTTGTTGTAGGGAGAGAATCGAGAACGTTAGAAACTATCGCCTGAGTAGCTCGAGGAAGCAGACCTTGAAAGCAGCCGAGAGGCCGAACCATTTCGGTACCGAAATCATTCCTAATTCGACTGCCATCATTGTCCCCAAAGTCTCGTCAGAGCGTAGAAGGTATATCCCTATGGGGTTTGTCGGGTCTGAGACGTTGTGCAGTGACTTGGTGTTTCTAATACCCAATGCGACGCTCTATCACTTTGGCGTCCTTCAGTCACAGCTCCACAACGCATGGATGCGCACGGTCGCGGGGCGGCTCAAATCCGATTACCGCTATTCCGGCGGAATCGTCTACAACAACTTCGTCTGGCCCGAGCCCAGTGAAGAGCAAAGGAACGAGGTTGAACGCTGCGCCCAAGCCGTGCTCGACGCCCGGGATGCCCAAGAAGGTGCGACGCTCGCGGATATGTACGATCCCAAGAACGAGACGTTCTTCCCCGAGCTGATGACAGCGCACAAGGCGCTCGACGCCGCCGTCGAAGCCGCCTCTGGCGTCGACTTCGGTGGGGACGAGGAGAAGATAGTCGCCCATCTTTTCAACCTGTATGCCAAGAAGGTCGGTGAACTATAGTGCCAAACTCCATCTATAACCCCATATCGCTGGAGGTTGGTAACATCCTGAAGGATGTTCAGACGGGCAAGATCGGCCTGCCCGACCTGCAACGACCCTTCGTGTGGGGAAACGAAAAGGTCCGTGATCTGCTTGATTCCATGCTCCGCGGATACCCTATCGGCTATGTGATGTTGTGGGACTCTCCGAGCGATGATGCGGGCAAGAGGTCTGCCATAGGCTCGAACCAAAAGGTGTATACCGTCCCCAAGTCCCTTGTCATCGACGGACAGCAGAGGCTCACTGCCCTCTTGAGCTCTCTGTACGGCGTACCCGTGCGAGACAAGAACTTCAGGGAGCGAACGGTGAAGGTCGCCTACGACCCCATCGCACGCTCATTCAAGAATGCCGACGCCTCGACCGAGAAGGATTCGCGCTATGTGCCGGACGTATCCGAGGCCTTCGCGGCGAACCACGACAACAAGCTGAGCGCCTATCGCAGGGCGTTCATCAAGCGCCTTAACGAGGCGAATGCCAAAAAGGGAGAACCCGAACTCGACGATGACGGCGAGGATGCCGTCGAGAGCGGGCTCAACGCATTACTCGGGCTTGAGCGTTATCTTCTGCCGACGCTGGAGATTTCCGAATCGGCTGACGAGGAGACCGTATCGGACATCTTTGTGCGTGTGAACTCGCAAGGGCAGGCGCTTAAGCAGGATGACTTCATCATGACCCTGCTTTCGGTCTACGAACCTGCCATGAGGGAGCGTATAGAGGAGTTCTGCGCCATGAGCCATGCGCCCGCAAAGGGCACCTCGTACAACCCGCTCATGACCGTCTCGCCGACGCATATCATTCGCGCCACGGTGGGCGTGGGGTTCAAGAGGGGTCGCCTGCGTTATGCCTACCAGATTCTTCGCGGGCGAGATCTCAAGACAAAGGAAACGACGCTCGAGACGCGAGCCGAGAACTTTGCCACGTTCGGTCGCGCCCTCGATCTCGTGCTTGACTTGAACAACTGGCATGCCTTCATCAACACGCTGGCGGAGGCGGGCTACGTCTGCTCCGACCAGGTGGGGTCGGGCAACGCGCTCATGTTCTGCTATGCGTTCTACCTTATCGGGCGCTATGAGTTCGACATGGAGCCGCTGGCTGTGCGCAGGCTCGTGCGACGCTGGTATTTCGCCGCAGCCATAACGGGGCTCTATGTGGGGTCCTTCGAATCCGAGTTCGAGCAGCAGCTTAACGACGTCTCGCGCCTTGATACTGCCGACGAGTTCCAGGCGTACTTCGACCGTAGGCTTGCCGCCATCATGACGGACGATTATTTCTCCATTTCGCTGCCCAGCTCCCTCGATGCAAACGAGGCGACGGGTCCGACCTGGTGGGGCTTCGTCGCGGCTCAGGTTGTGCTCGGTACCAAGGCACTGTTCAGCACGGCCCCGCTGTCCCAGCTTCTGCTCATGGGCTCGTCGGGCTCGAAGAAGGCGCTGGACAAGCACCACCTGTTCCCGGACAACTACCTGAAGTCCAGGGGCTACCTCTCGCAGCGTAGCAACAGGGGCAACTTCACCCTCGTGGACTACCAGAACAACATCTACATCTCGGACGACGCCCCGAGCGAGTACGTCAGGAAGTACCGCGACTCGCTGGGGGAGGACGAGTACCGCCGCAACTGCGAGGAGCATGCCCTGCCCATAGGGTTCGAAGACCTCGATTACGAGGAGTTCCTCGGCAGGCGCAGGCGTCTCATGGGCGAGCTGGTGAAGAGGGCGTACGAGCAGTTGTAGGCTCGCGCCATGGACCCGCCCCTGAGGGTCGAGGCGTAGCAATCGGCCTTGCGGCCGATGGGTCCCGCTCATGGGCGGGCCCCCCGCGACGCGAGGCGTCGCTCTCGCTGCGGCTCCCTGCAACGCTCCCCATGGGTCGCGTTTCGTCCGCCTCCGCTCACGCCGGCCCCGCCCGCCGAACGGCTGCGCTCGATGGCTTCCGGAAGTCGCCATCGCTCCGCCGTGGTCGCCGGGCGGGGCCTCTCGCGCCGGGTCGCCGAGCGCCGTCGTACGACGCTCCCCAGGGTCGTGTCTCCTCGGCGTCGGCTCAGCCGGCGCTCACCCGCCCGGGCTCGCGTTGCCCCTGGCAAGTGGCTCGCTCCGTGCGGGCAAGATATGGATTCCGTTGCACGGAATCATCTTGCCGCCTGCGGCGGGGGCGAACCGCTCCGAAGTCGCTCTCGCCAAAAGGGGCCGGGACGCCTGTTGCGTCCCGGCCCAAATGCTCAGTCCCCTCGCCCGTTCTGGTTCTCGAGCGCCTTGCGCTCAAGCTCCCAGAACGCCCTCATCGCCGTCGCTATCCCGCGCAGCGTGAAGCGGACGACGAGGCCGGTCGAGTGGTCGACCGCGAAGCCGAGCCTGCCGCCGTTGACCTTCCGCACAGCCCCGAGGGCCTTCGAGAAGAATCGGTACTGGAGGCTCCCGCCCTTCGACCTGGCGAGCTCGATGCCGTCCCGCCTGAGCCGCCGCTCAAGCTCGCCCATCCGGTCGGGGCAGTCGCGCATGCGACCGACCTCCTCGATCCGGCGGGCGACCGCGACGCGGATGCGGGCGTTCTCCGAGCGCTCGGCCTGCCCCTTTCGGGCCATGTCGCGCTCTTCCGTGCCGGGTTGCCTCGCGTGGACGCGCGAGTTGGCCTTGCCGCGCTCAAGCTGCCTGAGTCCATACCTCTCGTCCAGGGTACGGACGGTCTTCACGCGTGATGCTGCCGCCTTTCGGGCGGGGCCCTCGTCGAGCCTTCGGCCGGTTTCCAGATCACTGCGGTTGATGCCGAGGTGCACGGCGTAGCGGTCAGTGGCGTCCGCGCGGCAGCGCTCGCGGTGCAGCACCATCACGACCTCCTGGTTGGGGTAGCGCTCGGCCACGTACTCCCTCGCATAGCGCATGCACAGCTCCGGCGTCATCTTCCCGCCGTTGAGGTCGCACTCGTCTGGGAGGAACCCGAGTATCTGGTGCTGCATGTAGGTACACTTGGCACCGGCCTTGCCGGGCCTGTCGTGACCCATGGCCGCCCTCGTGTCCGCCATCTCCTGAAACCAGCGGTCATCGTCGATGATGTTCTGCGTGCCGTGGGCGAGCGCCTTGTCGCGGTCCCAGGAGAGGTAATCCCTGAGTCTCGCGAGGTGCCTCTCGCTGCAGACGCTCGTCTGCTTTATCGCCGTCATGGTCGCCTCCTTAGTCGAGCGAGAGCCCGCTGAATTTGCCGCCCGGCTTGCTCCCGTTCTTCTTCTCCGGCTCGGGCCACTTTGGGCACCAGGTCGAGGCCTCCTCGCGCATCTTCCCAGCAGCTGACTCGTCGAGGCGGCGCTGGTAGGCGCGACGGTTCTCCGCCTCGTGCTCGGGGGTCCCGAGGTCGAAGTGCTCCCTTGTGGGCGTGTTGGTGCAGTCGGTGACGGGGGAGCGGAAGACGCCGGCTCGACATGCGGGCATACCGTTGTCCGCGTGCTTCACGACGATGATCCCGTCCCGGTCCGGGGCCATGCCGCGCCACTCCCAGGGGTGTATCACGTCGTCGGCGCTCTCGCTGTAGGACGTCGAGGATGACGTGCCCGACGCGGCCCTGCCGTTGCTCGTGCCCTGCGTGTGGCGCGTGGTCTTGCCGATGAGCTCGGTGAAGTACCGGCGGTCCTCCTCCTCGGCGAGCTTCATCGCAATCTTAACCCCGCAGTTCGCGAGGATCTTCCTGCGGCCGTCTCTCTCGCCATACTTGTTGAGCTGGGATACGTCCTGCGTCGCTCCGACCCAGAACGTCCCGCACCCGCGCCCGAGACTGAGGAGGGCGGGCAGGCACTCGACGCGGGGCAGGTTGCCCCACTCGTCGCCGAGTATCTGCACGGGGCGGGGGAGCCTGCCGCCGTTCACGTCCGCGACCGCCTGGACCGAAGCCCAGAGCTGCGAGAGGAACATCGCCGCGATGCAGTTGTAGGGGGAGCCCTCGTCGAGCACGTGAAGGAAGACGGCGCTCTTCTCCGTGAGTACCGTGTGCGGGTCGATGTCGGAGCCGGAGGTCATCCAGGCGACCGGGGCGGAGGAGAACGGGCGCAGGGCGACCTTGAGCGTCGAGAGGATGCTCCTGAGCTCGTTGCCGCCCGAGGAAACGAACTGCGACGCCCTGCCCTTGGCGGGGTGGCCGCTCGGCAGAGCGCGGAAGACGGCCTTCAGGGGCTCGGACGGGTCGTCTCCCTCGGCCTCGGTGCCGCGGTCCAGGACCTCGCAGACGGTCGCGAGGTGCTTTGATTCCTCGGGACACTCGTCGGACATGGAGACCAGCAGGACCAGGGCCGAGAGCAGACCCCTGGCCGAGGCGGTCCAGTGCGAGCCCTTGTCTTTCTCGTCGTCCTGCACCACGAGCTCCGCGATGGCGTCCGCCGCCTGCTCGGCCTCCTGATCGCGTCCCTCGGCATGGAGGTCGAGCACCTGCTTGAGCGGGTTGAACCTCTGTCCCCTATAGGGGTGCTGCGTGTCGAGAAGCAGGACGCGATAGCCGCGACGGGCCAGCTCGTCGCCCGTGAGTTCTATGAGCTCGTTTTTCACGTCGGAGACGATTAGGGTCGCGGGCTCGGATCCGTTGGAAGCGCCGCCGTAGCTGAGCAGGTCGATTGAGGGGAGATAGAGGAAGCGACTCTTACCTGACCCGGTGGCCCCTGACACGAAGGCCATCTTCTTGGGCTCGTAGAGATAGCAGGGTTTGCCGTGATACTTGGTGAACCCATAGACGAACCCACGTGACGAGGGATTCGTCGAGCCGTCCCAGGTCATGGACCCTTTTATGACCTCGCGACCCGTCTTGACGTGGGCGTCGCCGAGCACGCCGCCGTCCTCGGCCCTCGCGTTGAGGGTGGTCGAGTAGGCGATGAGAGCGCAGATGCAAAAGGCGAGGAGGAAGGTCAGCAGGGTTCCGAGCGGGCAAGCAGTGAACGCACCCGTGAGCCACCAGCCGAGGATGGTATCCACGCCGAACGACGACGGAATCGCAGCCGCGCCTAACGGTGTCCCGGAGACGAAATCGTCGACGGGGACGGCGAGGACGGGGCATGCGATAATCGCTAGGAGAAGAGATGATATGAGCGCTGTGGGCATCTTGGTTTTCATGATCATTCTCGATTCTTGGAGATGAGGTTCGATAGCTGCGAGGCCGTGCTCGATACCAGACGGACGGCCTCCGCGAGCTGTTGGGCCGTCTGCGTATCCACGCCATAGGCGTTTGCGGTGAGGACGGCCTGGTTGAGGTTTCCGCCCTGCTTCTTCATCTGATGAAGAAGCTGCCGCAACGTCGCCTCGTCGGCGATCCTGACGGGCTTCTCACCGATGAGGAGGGCGGCTTCGCGCATGAACGTCGATGGGGCCATACCAAAAGAGGAGGAGCGCACCGTGATGGCGGCACGCTCCTCCTCGGTCATGCGGACGTTTATATGCGCGGTCTTGGCTTTGCCACGCATGGGCTAGCCCCTGTCGTGGAAGGTGGCGCGCGCACCGTCGAAGTCGAGTCGGGACTCGCCCAGCGTGCCGTAGCGGTTCTTGAGGGCGACGAGCTTGAGGGGCGTGCCGGTTGCGGGAGACTCGTAGGGCCACTCGGGCTTGTCATTGTCATCGGCGAGGTAGAGCACCGAGTCAAAGCCGTACTCGACAGCGGAGGAACCACCGAACATGGCGAGGTTGGGCCTGGCCGACTTCCCGGAATCGTAGGACTTGCGAGTGGTCGAGCTCAGTGCGATGACGGGAGAGCCATAGAGGTTCGAGATTTCGCGGAGGCCCTTCACGCATGCTGTGATAGCCAATCGCTCGTCGATGAACTGCTGGTCCGCTGTGACGCCGCAGGCGAGGAGCTGGAGGTAGTCAATGAAGACGATGGGGACCTCGCCACGCTCGCGTGTTACCAGCCCGACGAGGTTGGAGAGCTCCACGGTGTTGAGCGGGCCGGTGATGCAGAGATTGGGGGCGATCTGGGTGCGATATTTGTCGAGTGCAGCCTCGAAAGTCGTGTGCTTAGGGTGATTCTGGGTCGCGCAGCTGGAGACCTCGGACAACGCGACTTTGCCGTCGCTGAGACGCGCCAGACTCTTCTCGATCAGCTTGTGCGCGGGAAGCTCGGCGGAAACGTAGATTACCGGGTGCCCGTCTGCCGCGAGCTTGTCGGCCTCCTGGAGTGCCAGTGTCGTCTTGCCCTTGCCCGGGGCGGTCCCGATTGCGTAGTTGAGCCCGGGGTAGACACCGCCGAGGATGCTGTTGAGTGCGTCGAGCCCGAAGGAGGCGATGGGCTTGTCTTCCTGAAGGGCGTGGACGTGCTCGTCGAGCACATCAAGCTCGAAGACGAGGGGATTGACGTTCGGGCGCTGCATTACTCGCTCGCCCCCTCTGCCAGCTTGTGGAAGTAGTCGAACAGGTCCTCTTCCATGACGAAGTACTGGTTGGCGATGCTAAAGCAGTGGTGGGTGGACTTCATGAGCTTGATGGCGCTGGATTGTCCGATGCCGGTGAGGATCTGAACGTCCAGGCGGCTCATGATGCGCTTGGTGCCGACATGGCGCAGGTTGATGCCTGCGGAGATGGCGTCGGTCTTGGGGTCATCTGCAAGATGCATGATAAACTCCTTTAGTAGGGCGCTCGGCTCCTCTTCGATGTTTGGCGACAGTGAGAGGAGTCGGGTGCTTGTTTGTAAAATGGTTTTATCGACTAATTAGCCCCTTTCTTCTCGTATTCGTCGATAAGGTGCAGAAGGCTGATTCGAGCTTCTGCGGGCTCGCTGTATCCCTTGCGGGATGATCTGCCGATGTTGGCGAAATCGAGCAGAGCACGGTAAGTGCAGGAATAGCCCTTGATGTGCTCCCATGCGTTGAGAATGTATGAGACCAAAGGTGTAACGGCGAGCAACGCTGTAGGGTCTTGCAGGGTAGTTTCGAGTTCACGGCCGGTCTTGGCCTGGATACGTGCGTCGAGGTTGCACTCGGGCATCTTTGCAGCCTCTTCCATAATGAGGCAAATGCTGTCCCAGTTAGTGCGGAGATGATGAACGCGCTCGCTCGTGGTGTCGATGCAGATCCTTGCTTCATGACAGTAGTCAAAAAAGCCTTTGATGACGTCGCGGCAATCATTTTCTGGCTGGATTGCGCTCCAGTCCTCGAACATGCCCTCGAAGGCGTCGAGACAGCTCCCATCCTCAGCATAGATGAGCTGCGCGGCCCACCTGCCTAGATCCGAGCTCGTCAGCTGCTCCATGGGAAGCCTCGCTAGGAGCGCGGACGGGGTGAGACCCCTTGCCGCGGCGAGGTCAGCGCTGGAGCGCTTGAAGAGTACCTGCTCATCCTTTGAGTTGAATAGGATTGTCGAACGCAGCTTGCTGCTCGCAGTGGTAAGTGCCATTGATAACCTCCTCTCTGTTTGGCCTTATTTGCAGTATACATCTGGTGACACAATTATGAGAGTATTAATTTTCATTACCTTCAGATAATTTTTCGAAGACTTCGGCAGCGTTGCGGTCGTTGGCTCTGATTGCGTGGGTGTAGAAATTGGCCGTCGTACTCGCTGATGCGTGTCCCATCCGCGCCTGAACGGTCTTCAAATCGACGTTGTTTGCGACGAGCGCCGTCGCTGCCGTGTGTCTCAGTCCGTGGGGGACGAGACCCGAGTATCCGGTGCCGCGTGTGTGCAGCTTGCCGTTGCGCTCGAACTGGCTTGTCACGTTGGCGTACTCGCCATAGCCGTTGTCGACGCAGAAGTCCCTGAACCAGCGTGAATAGTTGTGTCCATCGGGTCGGGTGATACTGACGTGAAGGTTGCCGTTTTCGTCCTTATGCGGGCTGAGGGCGTGAACGATGGGGTCAGAGTTTCTCTGTCTTAGCCCGCGTTGCTCGAATAGGTTGCGCTGCCGCATCTTCCAGTCGTTTAGATACGCGGCTAGCGAAGAGTCTATAGACAGGATCCGCCTGCTCATTTCCGATTTGGGTGCCCTGAGCGTTTTGTCATTGGTGTACTGGTGGACGATTCTGATTTCCATCGCCTCGGGGTCGTAGTCTTCCCAACAGAGCCCCAGGGCCTCGCCTTTTCTGAGTCCTAGGTGGAATATGAGCATGGTGCAGACGGTCATCGGCCCCATGGGTTCGGATAGCAGGCATTTGGTGAATCGGGGCAGTTCGTCGGGTGGGAGGAAGTTGCGCACTCTAAGGTCTGGCTTTGGGAGTTTGACGCTGATGCATGGGTTGCGCTCGATTAGCTCATTCTCCAGTGCGTCCTGCATGACCTGTTTGAGCTTGACGTGGATACGACGAATCTCGGCCTCTGTGAATCTTCCGGTTGAGATTGCTTCGGCATACGCCCGTTTGATCTCGTCGGGTCTCAGCGCACCGAGGGGCATGTCGCCGAACAGCTCGCGTATATGGCGCACGTCATATTCCTCTCTTTGGAAAGAAAGAGGGGAGCCGAAGGAGCTTTCTCGGAGCCGATGGAAATCCTCGGCGTATCCGGAAACAGTGGTCGGCATGTCGCCAGCCGGTTCATAGGTCTCCAGCTCCTTCCGGTAGGCATCGAGCGCATTCGCAACCTCACCGGGCCAGTTCTTCGGGTTTTTGCTCTTGCAATGGATGGTTCTCTTGGGTGTCTTTAGGTATCTGACTCGTTTCCCGTTCTTGCCGGATTCGGGGTCGCGACCGAGAGAGAAGTAGATGCGGAAGGAACCGGGTTTTCCCTTGATCGGTTCGGAAGTGCCTTTGGCTGTGGGTTTGATTCTGGTTTCCATGGGTCTCCAGGGGTGGTGCGTTGGGTTAGCCTCGGGGGCGGGGCTTTGAGGGCCTCGCCCCCGAGGCTAACCCAAAAATTTCACCCCTGCAAGTCAAAATGAAGGGGTAAAGGGGTGCTGTCTCTTATACACATCTGACGCTGCCGACGAA
>CABSNX010000033.1 GCA_902479205.1 uncultured Collinsella sp.
GAGATACTGATCGGTCTCGTGGGCTCGGAGATGTGTATAAGAGACAGGCTCAAGATCATCATGGGCATCGACAGCCCCGACGCCGGCCAGATCCAGTACGCCAAGGATTGCCAGGTGGGCTACCTAGAGCAGGAAACCAACTTGGAGCAAAAGGACACCACCATCCTTGCCGAGGTCATGGCAGCCGCCAAGGAAATCCGCCGCATGGGCGAGCGCGCCAACGAGCTGCAGGCCCAGATCACCGAGCTCTCCGAGCAGGGTAAGGAAGTCGACGCACTCCTTAACGAGTACGGCCAGGTCCAGGACCGCTTTGAGCATCTGGGTGGCTACGAACTCGAGAGTAACGCCCGCAAGATCCTGTCCGGCCTGGGCTTTAAGGTCACCGATTTTGAGCGCCCGTGCTCCGAGTTCTCCGGCGGCTGGCAGATGCGCATCGCGTTGGCAAAGCTCTTCCTGCGCCATCCTGACCTGCTGCTGCTGGACGAGCCCACCAACCACCTGGACCTCGAGAGCGTCCAGTGGCTGCGCGGCTTTATTGCCAACTACGACGGCGCCGTCCTCATCGTCAGCCACGACCGCGCCTTCATGGACGCCTGCGTCGACCACGTCGCCGCGCTCGAGAACCGCCGCGTGACCACCTACACCGGCAACTACAGCAGCTATCTCAAGCAGCGCGAGGACAACCTGGAGCAGATGCGCGCCAAGCGTGCCGCCCAGGAGCGCGACATCGCCCACATGCAGGTCTTCGTCGACAAGTTCCGCTACAAGCCCACCAAAGCGGCCCAGGCCCAGGAGCGCATCCGCAAGATCGAGCAGATCAAAAAGGAGCTCGTCATCCTGCCCGAAGGCCACAAACACATCGACTTTAAGTTCCCCGACCCGCCGCGCTCTGGCGACATGGTCGTGGGCCTGGAGGGCGTGTCCAAGTCCTACGGCAACAAGCACATCTACAGCGATATCGACCTCAAGCTCTACCGCGGCGAGCATGTGGCGCTCGTCGGCCCCAACGGCGCCGGTAAGTCCACCCTCATGAAGATCCTCGCTGGCCTGGAGCCGCCCACTACCGGCACGCGCGACCTGGGCACCAACGTCGGTGTGGCCTACTATGCCCAGCACGCGCTCGAGGGCATGACCGAGTCCAACACCGTCCTGCAAGAGATCGACACCGTCACGCCCAAGTGGACCGTACCGCAGCAGCGCAGCCTGCTGGGCGCCTTCCTATTTAGCGACAACGATTCCATCGAAAAGCAGGTACGCGTCCTCTCCGGCGGCGAAAAGGCGCGTTTGGCCCTGGCCAAGATGCTTGTGGCCCCCGAGGCGCTCCTGTGCCTGGACGAGCCCACCAACCACCTGGATATCGACTCGGTGGACATGCTCGAAAACGCCCTGCAAAACTTCCCCGGCACCATCGTGCTGATCAGCCACGACGAGCACCTGGTGCGCGCCGTGGCGAACCGCGTGATCGACATCCGTGACGGCAAGGTCACGGTCTACGACGGCGACTACGACTACTACCTCTTCAAGCGCGAGGACCTCGCAGCCCGCGCCGCCGCCGAGACGGCAGGGGAGAGCGCGCCGGAGGCAAGCAGGAGCACTAAGCCCGCCAACGCCGCCCAGGCCAGCAGCCCAGCCGCGGCTCCCAAGCCTGCCGAGGGCAAAAAGACCAAGGAGCAAAAGCGCGCCGAGGCCCAGGCTCGCGCCGCGCTCAACAAAAAGCTCAAGGGCGTGCGCAACCAGCTCAAAAAGATCGAGGCAGAGCTGGACAAAAAGCGTGCCCGCTATGACGAGCTTATGGAATTGATGGCAAGCGAAGAGCTTTACGCCGATCAGGACAAGTTCAACGCCGCGCTGGGGGAATATAACGGCCTTAAGCAAGAGCTGCCCAAACTCGAGGACGAATGGCTAGAGCTTTCCACCCAAATCGAAGAGGAGACCGCGCGTGAACTCTCGTAAAGCCGCTGCCGTGGCGATGAGCATCATCGCCATCGCCTGTCGCATCTGCGGCATCTTTATGAGCGCGATGACCGTGCTGCTGTGCTTCAGCGGCCTCACCGCCAAGTTGCAAATCGTTGGCTTTGTCGTTGAGCTTTCTCGCGCGCTGCCGGGTGCCATCGCCGGCTACGGCGTCATCACATCGCCTTTTGGCGGCGTGTTCCGTCTGGATTACGCCATCGTCGCCGTCATCCTGTTTGTGGCCGACTACCTGCTCACGCGTGCCTCGTGCCGCGTCCGCTAGGGGGTCGACATGTCCAGCAGCTACCTCATGAACCTGCTCGCCAGCGCCGTTGCCGTCATCGTCGGTATCGTGATCCACGAGAGCGCACACGCCGCCGCGGCCTGGGCGCTCGGCGACAAGACGGCCCGTTCGCGCGGCCGCGTCTCGCTCAACCCGCTCAACCACATCGACCCGTTTGGCACCATTCTCCTGCCGCTGCTGATGCTCGCGGCCGGCGGCCCGGTATTCGCCTTCGCCAAGCCCGTGCCCGTCTACCTCAACAACCTCAAGCACCCCAAGCGCGACGAGGTCCTGGTGAGCGCGGCCGGCCCCGCATCGAACATCGCACTCGCGTGTCTCGCTGCCGCCCTCATGCACGCAGCGTACGGCAACCTCTACGCCAGCATGTCCTTTGCCGTGGCGTCCCAAATCATGAACTTTGGCGCCACGTTTATTGTGGTCAACCTGTCACTCGCGTTCTTTAACCTCGTCCCGATCCCGCCGCTCGACGGCTCGTCGATTATCGTCCCGTTCCTCAAGGGAAAGGCGCTCGCCAACTACTACCGCCTGCAGCAATACGCCATGCCCATCCTCATCCTGGTGTTGTACCTGCTGCCTATGTGGACCGGCATCGATGTGATCGGGCGCTATTTCGACGTTACCGTGTATCCGCTGGCGGAGCAGCTGCTCAACTTCGCAATCGCCGGCATCTAAGGTAAACTTACAGGTCGACCGTGCAAAACGGTCGCAACATGCACCCAAACCGCGCCGCGAAGGCGCCGTCAAAGGAGGTCGAAGATGTCGTATCGCGTGTCGACGCAGGTCTACAGCGGACCGTTCGACCTGCTGCTGCAGCTGGTAACCCGCCAAAAAGTTGATATCGGCGCCATCTCGATCAGCGAGGTGGCCGAGCAATACCTTGCCGAGGCCGAGCGCATCGAGGCGCTGGACCTGGACGTGGCGAGCGACTTTTTGCTAGTCGCGGCAACCCTTTTGGATATCAAGGCCGCCTCGCTGGTGCCCCAGGAGGCCCCGCGCAAGACAGACGACGATGACGAGGACGATGAAGACCTCGAAGAGCTCAGTGCGCTCGACGGCGACGCCCTGCGCGAGGTCCTGATTCAGCGCCTGATCGCCTACAAGCAGTTTAAGGGCGCAGCGGCAGCCCTTGGCGCGCGGATGCAGGCCGAAAGCCGCATGCATCCGCGCGTGGCCGGCCCCGACCCCGAGTTCCTAGGCCTTATGCCCGACTACCTGGCCGGCATCACTCTGCGTGGCCTCGCCGTCATCTGCGCCGACCTGGATGGCAAGCGCCAGACCTTCCTGCTGGAAGCCGAGCACGTGGCACCGCATCGCGTGCCGCTCGACCTGACGGTGGCCTCGGTCGACCGCTTTACCATGGCGCACCAAACCTGCACCTTCCGCGAGCTGTTGGATGGCGACGCCACCACCGAGCAGCTCGTTGTCACCTTCCTGGCCATGCTTGAGCTCGCCAAGCGCGGCTCACTCACGCTGAGCCAGGACGAGATCTTTGGAACTATTCAAATCAACCGCGTCGAGGGCGCCGAGGCATACGTGCCCGGCGAGGGCCCCGAGCTCACCGAATAGGAGCGACCAACCATGTCAACCCTTTCCACGCTGGAGGCAAACAACCTCAAAGGCGCCCTCGAGGCGCTGCTGCTGGTGTCGAGCGACCCCGTCAGCGCACCCGCGCTGGCAAGTGCGCTGAATATCGCCCCGGGCGAGTGCGCGTCGCTTTTGGCCGAGCTCAAGGTTGAGTACGAAGAGGCCAACCGCGGCTTTCAGCTGCGCGAGGTCGCCGGTGGCTGGCGCCTGTTTACGCACCCCGCCTACCACGACGTGGTCGAGGCCTATGTGCTGAGCTGGGACACGCAAAAGCTGTCGCAGGCGGCACTCGAGACCCTGGCCGTCATCGCCTACCACCAGCCCGTCACACGCGAGGTGGTCAAGGGCATCCGCGGCGTCAACTCCGATGGCGTCATCGCGTCGCTCGTGGATAAGGGCCTGGTGCGCGAGCTCGGCCGCGACCCCGAGCGCGGTCAGGCCATCATCTATGGCACGACCAACGCCTTCTTGGAAAAGTTCGGCCTGCGCTCCACTCGCGACCTGCCCGATCTGGAACAGTTTGCCCCCGACGAGCAGTCGCGCCAGTTTATCCGCGAGCGCCTAAGCGGCCGCAGCATTCAGTCCACGCTCGAGGAGCAGGCTGAGGATCTGGACGAAGAGCGCGAACTGATCGATACCGATGTTGAAGATATTGAGGCAGTCGAGGACTTGGAGACCCTGTTCGTCGACGAGACCTCGGAGGACATGCATGACGAGGACTAACGAAGCAGGAGAGACGCGCATCGCAAACGCCGTGGACACCGCAGCGCCCGCAGGTGACGCCCAGCCCGTTTACCCGCATACCATGCGCTTGCAGCGTTTTTTGGCGCGCGCGGGCGTGGCAAGCCGCCGCGGCTCGGAGGACCTGATGACTGCCGGCCACGTAACCGTCAACGGCCAGGTCGCGACCGAGCTGGGCACCAAGGTCGATGTCGACCGCGACCACATCGAGGTCGACGGTATGCCCGTCAAGCTCAACCAGGGTGCCGTGTACCTGATGCTCTACAAGCCGACCGGCTACCTCACCACCATGAGCGATCCACAGGAACGCCCTTGCGTGGCCGACCTGGTCCCGCGCGACCGCTTTCCGGGGCTCTTTCCGGTGGGTCGTTTGGACCGCGACACCACGGGCCTTCTGCTCTTTACCACCGACGGTGACCTGTCGCAGGACCTGCTGCATCCCAGCAAGCACGTCTACAAGACCTACCAGGCGCTGGTGGACGGCAACCTGACCGATCGCGACTTGGAACCGCTGCGTCGCGGCATCGAACTCGATGACGGCCTGTGCCAGCCGGCAATCTGCCGCGTCATTAACGCGCGCGAGGCCGAGGCCGTAGCTCCTCAAGGCGTAAAGCCAGGCACCACCGCCGTTGAGGTCATCATCCGCGAGGGTCGCAAGAACCAGGTCAAGCGCATGTTGAGCAAGATCCACCACCCGGTGATCCGCCTGCACCGCTGCAACTTTGCCGGCCTTGAGCTCGAGGGCGTGGCCAAGGGCTCGTGGCGCGAGCTCACCGATCGCGAGGTGCAGATCCTCAAGGCCGGCGGCATCCCGCCCAAGCAGGCCAGCTCCAAACGCGGCGCCGCGCCGGCGACCAACAACGCGAGTCGCACGCGTCACCACGGCAGCCACGGCTCCGCGCCCAAGCGCAACACCTACCGCGAGCGCTACACGAGCTAGGCAACCCGCCAATCCGCAGCGCCCGCGACCCATACCAGCACGTCAACCACCGAAAGGAAGCATTGCATGATCGTCGCCATCGACGGCCCCGCCGGTTCCGGCAAGTCCACCATCGCCAAGGAGATCGCCCGCCAGCTGGGCTTTAACAAGCTCGACACGGGCGCCATGTATCGCGCCGTCACCTTCGCCGCGCTCGATCGCGGCATCGACCTGGATAACGAGGCGGCCATCGACGCCCTCGCCGAGCAGATCGAGATTCGCTTTACCAACGGCACCGACGAGGACACGCGCCTGACCATCGACGGCCAGGACGCATCGGCTGCCATCCGCACCCCGCAGGTCGACGCCAACGTGTCCAAGGTCTCGGCCTACCCGGGCGTGCGCGCGGCCATGCTCATCCACCAGCGCCGCGCCGCCGAGGACCGCGACATTGTCGCCGAGGGTCGCGACATCGGCACCGTCGTGTTCCCCAACGCGCAGGTCAAGGTGTTCTTGACCGCCGACCCGCGCGAGCGTGCCCGTCGCCGCGTGCTGCAGCGCCACCAAAACGACGCCCAGCCGCTCACAACCGAGCAGCTCGAGGCCGAGGTCGATGAGACCCTCGACGCCCTCAAGCAGCGCGACAAGCTCGACAGCAGCCGCGAGGTCGCGCCGCTCGTGCCCGCCGAGGACGCGGTGCACGTCGACTCCACCGCCCACACCATCGACGAGGTCGTCCGCATTATCGAGGACCTCATCAACCAAAGGAGGTAGCCCATGCGCCTGTTTAAGCAGACGCCCGAGGATTACTACAACGCCCCCTACGACGAGTTCCCGGCGCTCATCCGCGGCACCGTCGCCGTGGTCATGGGCATCCTGTGGGTCTTCTCCAAGCTCATGTGGCGCTGGAAGGTCGAGGACAGCGACCTGCTGTTTGAGCGCCAGGAAGGCCGCGGCAGCGTGGTCATCTGCAACCACACCTCGATGGCCGAGCTCCTGGCTGTAGAGACGGCACTGTTCTTTGGCGGCCGCCGCATTCGCCCCATCTTTAAATCCGAGTTTGCCAAGAGCAAGATCGTGCGCTGGGCCTTTAGCCGTGTGGGCGGCATTCCCGTCGAGCGCGGCACCGCCGACATGAAGTGCCTGCGCGCCGCCCAGCATGCGCTGCAGCGCGGCGAGGACGTCTTGATCTTCCCCGAGGGCACGCGCATCCGCTCGCGCGAGATCAAGCCCGAGGTCCACGGCGGTTTTGCGCTTATCGCCCAGATGGGCAAGGCGCCCGTCAACCCGCTCGCCATCTGCGGCTGGTCCGATATTACGCCTGCGGGCAAAAAGATCATGCGCCCCAAAAAGTGCTGGATCCGTGCCGGAAAGGCCATCTCGCTATCCGATGCACCGGCCGAGCTCAACCGCAAGGAGCGTCTGGCATGGTTTGAGTCCGAGGCCATGAGTCGTGTCTACGCCATGCGCGATGACCTGTGCGCCGAGCACCCGGGTAGGTTCTAGCCATGGGCGAGGAAGTCATGAACACTGCCGAGGCCATGACCGGCAAGGCAGACGCCCCCACCATCGAAATCGCTGCTCACGCCGGCACCTGCTACGGCGTGCAGCGTGCGCTCGATATGGCATTGGCGGCCGCCCCGCAAGCGGGGGAGAACGCTCAGGTCCACACCCTGGGCCCGCTCATCCATAATCCCATCGTGGTGCGCGAGCTTGCCGAGGCGGGCGTTGGTCTAGCCGACACCTTGGACGACGCCGCATCGGGCACCGTGATCATCCGCGCGCACGGCGTGGTGCCGCAGGTGGTCGAGGCCGCTCGCGAGCGCGGTCTCGACGTGGTCGATGCCACCTGCCCCTACGTCAAGAAGGTCCACGTGGCGGCGGAGCGCCTGGTACGCGAGGGCTACCGCGTGATCGTCGTGGGCGAGCCGGGACACCCCGAGGTTGAGGGCATCCTGGGCCATGCCGGCGATGACGCTCAAGTCGTGAGCTGCGCCGCCGATGCGGACGCGCTGCCGCTCAAGGGCAAGGTCGGCCTGGTTGTGCAGACCACCCAGACCGCGCAGAACCTGGCCGAGGTCGTGGCTGCCATCACGCCGCGCGTGCAGGAACTGCGCGTGATCAACACCATCTGCGCCGCCACGAGTGAGCGTCAACAGGCAGCAGCCGCACTTGCCAACCGCTGCGACTGCATGGTCGTGGTGGGCGGCAAGAACTCGGGCAACACCCGCCGCCTGGCGCAGATTTGCGCAAACGCCTGCGAGCGTACGTATCACATCGAGGAAGCTTCCGAGCTTCAGGCCGCGTGGTTTACCGACGCTCACCACATCGGCATCACCGCCGGAGCCTCCACCCCGCAAGAACACATCGAACGCGCCATCGAGCGCATCAAGGAGCTTTGCCGCTAATCATGGACCAGACCGTACCCGCATACGCCGCTGAGGTGGCCGATTACGGGCGCAGCCGCGACCCCGAGCCGGGTGAGGGCGCGCTCGTTAAAAACGTGCGCCCCGAATCGCCCGCATGGGATGTGGGTATCGAGCCGGGCATGCGCGTGCTCACGGTCAACGGCGAGCAACTGACCGATATGATCGTGTGGCTCTGGGAGGCAGATGACGACACTGTCGAGCTGGAGGTATTCGACCCGCGCGACGACACCGTCACCCCCGTCGAGCTTGACCGCTTTCCCGGCGAGGACTGGGGTCTGGAGTTCGATGGCCCCATCTTCGATGGCATGCGTACCTGCGTAAATGCCTGCGTGTTCTGCTTTATGACCATGCTGCCCAAGGGCGGTCGCTCCACGCTCTACATTCGCGATGATGACTACCGCTTGAGCTTTTTGCAGGGCAACTTTGTCACGCTCACGAACCTCACCGACGAAGATGTTCAAAACGTCATCCAACGCAACATGAGCCCCATGAACGTGTCGGTCCACGCCGTGAGCCCCGACATCCGTCGCCGCATGATGGGCCGCAACGCCCAGCGCGGCATGGACGTGCTCGAGGCCATCATGGCCGCCGGCATCGAGATTCACGCGCAGATCGTGCTGTGCCCCGGCATGAACGACGGCGAGGAGCTGGAAAAGACTCTGCGCTTTTGCGAGGAGCACGAGCAAATCACGAGCCTGGGCATTGTGCCGCTTGGATTTACCAAGCATCAGAACCGTTTTAGCTGGTCCTACAGTGACAAGCCCGAGCTGGCGCGCGAGACTATCGCCATGATCCGGCCCTTCCAGGACCGTGCCTTCGAGCGCTTTGGCCGCCATACCTTCCAGATGAGCGACGAGTTCTACCTGGATGCCGGCATCGAGCCGCCTGAGGCGGACTTTTACGACGGCTACCCGCAGTACTACGACGGCATCGGTATGATTCGCTCCTATCTGGACGAGACCGACAACGTGCTCGCCGCCGATGCCGAGCGCCTGCGCCGCGTTCGCGAGGCAATCGCCGCCCGTGACCAGCGCCTGCTGTGCCTTTCGGGCGCCAGCGCGCGCGATACGGTAGCGCGTTTTGTGGAATCGCCGCAGGGCCTTGCCGGTACCGTCACGGCCATCAAAAACCGCTACTTTGGCGGCAACGTGGACGTGACCGGCCTCATCGTCGCCTGCGACATCTTGGAGCAACTGCCACAGGACCTATCGGGGGTTATGCTCTTTGTGCCTAAGCTCATGTTCAACGCCGATGGTATGACCCTTGACGAGTATCATCGTGACGAATTACTCGCAAGCCTTACCGGTCGCGGCGCCGAGGTTCATGTGGTGTCGACCATGCCGCATGAGCTGCTCGATACCCTGGAGCACATCCTTGGCATAACGCCCGCCAATTCAACTATTCCCGCTGAACCTACCCATTAAAGGAGAGCAGATGAAACCTATCGTCGCCGTCGTCGGACGCCCCAACGTGGGCAAGTCCACGCTCGTCAACCGCCTGGCCCAGACCTCGGACGCCATCGTCCATGAGTCCCGCGGCGTCACGCGCGACCGCTCGTATCACACGGCCGACTGGAACGGCCGCGAGTTCACCATCGTCGACACGGGCGGTATCGAGCCGCTCAAGAGCGATGACGTCTTTGCCACGTCCATCCGCGACCAGGCCCTTGCCGCCGCCGAGGAAGCCGCCGTCATCCTGTTTGTGGTCGACGGCCGCACCGGCGTCACCGAGGAGGACGAATCGGTCGCCCGCATGCTCAAGCGCTGCGACAAGCCGGTCTTTCTGCTGGTGAACAAGCTCGACAACCCCGATCGCGAGAATGACAACATCTGGGAGTTCTATTCGCTCGGCATCGGTGAGCCCACGCCGCTCTCGGCCCTGCACGGCCATGGCACGGGCGACCTGCTCGACGACATCGTGGCCCTGTTGCCCGAGGAGGAGGACGAGGTCGCCGACGAGTTTCCCGATGCGCTGAACGTGGCCATCATCGGCCGCCCCAACGCCGGTAAGTCCTCGCTGTTCAACCGCATCCTGGGCGCCGACCGCTCCATCGTGTCCAACATCGCCGGCACCACGCGCGATGCCATCGACACCGTCGTCGAGCGCGACGGCAAGCACTACCGCATGGTCGACACCGCGGGCATTCGCAAGAAGAGCACCGTGTACGAGAACATCGAGTACTACTCCATGGTCCGCGGTCTGCGCGCCATCGACCGCGCCGACGTGGCGCTGCTCGTCGTCGACGCCTCCGTGGGCGTCACCGAGCAGGACCAGAAGGTCATGGGCTTGGCCATCGAGCGCGGCTGCGCCATCGTGGTGCTGCTCAACAAGTGGGATCTGCTCGACGATGACCGCAAGCGCGAGGCCTGCATGGAGACCGTCGACCGCCGCCTGGGCGTCATGGCTCCCTGGGCCCAGTACCTGCGCATCTCGGCCCTGACCGGCCGCAGCGTCGAGAAGATCTGGGCGATGGTCGACGCGGCCGAAAAGACGCGCTCGCAAAAGATCACCACCTCGCGCCTCAACACGTTCCTCACCGACCTGCGTGAGTTTGGCCACACCGTGGTGGACGGCAAGCGTCGCCTGCGCATGCACTACGTGACCCAGACGGGCATCAACCCGCCGACGTTTACGTTCTTCGTCAACCACAGCGACCTGGTCAACGACACCTACCAGCGCTACGTGGAAAACCGTATGCGCTCGACCTTCGATTTTTCCGGCACGCCCATTCGACTCTTCTTTAGGAAGAAGGAGCAAAAGGATGCATAATCCGATTCTGCTGACCGCCATCTGCGCCGTGGTCTCGTTCTTTATCGGAGCGATTCCGTTTGGCTTGATCCTGGGCCGCGTGTTCAACCACACGGACATTCGCAAGGCGGGTTCCGGCAACATCGGCACCACCAACGCCCTGCGCGTAGCCGGCCCCAAGGTGGCCGCGCTCACGCTGCTGCTCGACTGCCTTAAGGGCGCCATCTGCGTTCTTATCGCCCGTCCGCTCATCGCGGGCGTGGGCTATGGCTTCCCTGTGAGCATCATGGCGCCTGGAGCCCCCGGCGACTGGATGCTCGGTGTCATCTGCCTGGCAGCGGTATGGGGTCACATCTTCTCGCCGTACCTCAACTTCCATGGCGGCAAGGGCATCGCAGTTGGCTTGGGCGTTATCCTCGCCTGGTACTGGCCCATCGGACTTTCGCTGCTGGGCATGTTTATCGTGGCCGTCGCCATCACCAAGTTTGTGTCGGTGGGCTCGCTTGCCGCCGCCATCGGCCTTCCCATCGCCGCCTGCGCAGTCTTTCCGTACAGCAGCCTGGGACTCAAGTTTTGCATGGCGCTGATCGGCATCACCGTGGTGTGGGCCCATCGTGCGAACATCAAAAAGCTCATGACGGGTAAGGAGTCCAAGCTCTCGTTTACCAAGCGCGTCACCGAGCCAGACGATAAGTAGGAGAGAGTCATGAATATTGCGCTGATTGGCTCCGGCTCCTGGGGAACCGCCGTCGCCGGCCTTGCTGCCGCGCGAGCCGAGCGCGTGATCATGTGGGCCCATAGCGAGCAGACGGCCGCCGGCATCAATGGCGAGCACCGTAACCCCCGTTATCTGGTGGGATACGAGCTGCCTGACAACGTGGAAGCAACGACCGAGCTCGCCCAGGCGCTTGACGGTGCCGATGCGATCATCTTTGCCGTGCCCTCCACGCACTTGCGCGACGTGTGCCATCGGGCAGCGCCGTTTATCGATACCGAAACTCCGGTCCTGTGCCTCGCCAAGGGCATTGAGCCCGCGTCTGGCCTGCTCATGAGCGAGGTCATTGCCAGCGAGATCGGCAACGAAGCGCGCGTGGCGGCGCTCTCCGGCCCCAACCATGCAGAGGAGATCTGCCGTGGCGGACTTTCTGCCGCCGTCATCGCCAGCAAAGACCCGCAGATAGGGGAGACCTTTAAGAACCTGCTCCTATCCACGGCCTTCCGCATCTACCTGTCGCAGGACATGACCGGCGTCGAGGTTTGCGGCGCCATGAAAAACGTCATCGCCATCGTGTGCGGCATCTCCGCCGGCACCGGTGCGGGCGACAACACGCTCGCCCTTATCATGACGCGCGGCCTGGCCGAGATCAGCCGCTTGGTGCATGCCCGCGGCGGGCAGGCCATGACCTGCATGGGCCTTGCCGGCATGGGCGACCTCATCGCCACCTGCACCTCGGAGCATTCGCGCAACCGCACCTTTGGCTACGAGTTTGCCCACGGCGTGTCGCTCGACGAGTACCAGGCGCGCACGCATATGGTGGTCGAGGGCGCCGTCGCGGCCCGCAGCGTCAGCGAGCTCGCCCGTTCACTGGGCGTAGACATTCCGCTCACCTTTGCCGTGGAGCAAACGCTCTACAACGGTGTTACTTTGGATAGGGCGCTCGAGATCCTCACCGACCGCGTCCCCTCTCAAGAGTTCTACGGACTCGCCGACTAGCGCAGAAAGGCTACTACCATGGGTTCCATCAAAATCGCTCCGTCCGTCCTTTCGGCCGACATGGCCAACCTGAAGGGCGAGCTCGACAAGATCGCCGGCGCCGACTTTGTGCACTTCGACGTCATGGACGGTCACTTTACCGGCAACCTCACCTTTGGCGTTGACATCCTCAAGGCTGTTAAGCGCTCCACCGATGTCCCGGTCGACGCGCACCTGATGGTGTCGAACCCCGACGAGACCGTCGACTGGTACGCCGACGCCGGTGCCGACATGATCACCGTGCACTACGAGGCCTCCACGCACCTGCACCGTACGCTCACCCATTTGCAGCAGCGCGGCGTCAAGGCCGGCGTGGTGCTCAACCCCGCCACCCCCGTGTGCGTACTCGAGAGCATCATCGACGTTGTCGACATGGTACTGCTCATGAGCGTGAACCCTGGCTTTGGCGGCCAGAGTTTTATCCCCGGTACCATTGCTAAACTCCACGAGCTTAAGGCCATGTGCGAGCGCCACGGCGTGTCGCCCATGATCGAGGTCGACGGCGGCATTTCTTCCAAAAACATCGCCGAGGTCGTCAAGGCCGGTGCCAACGTACTCGTAGCCGGCTCCGCCGTTTTTAAGTCCGAAGATCCCGCTGCCGAGGTTGCGCTGCTGCAGAAGCTGGGCAACGAGGCCGCACAGGAGGCATAAACCCTTATGACCGCAGGTCAAAACCGCATACCCGTGAATCTTGACTATGCCGCCTCGACGCCCATGCGCGTCGAGGCGCTCCTTGCGCAACGCGAGTACGACGACAGCGAGCTTGCCGGCGTCAACCCCAACTCGCTGCACTCGCTTGGCCGCAAGGCCGCCACTCGCTTGGAAGTCGCCCGTCGCGAGATTGCCCGCAGCTTTGGCGCGCGCGTCCGTCCGTCCGAGATCATCTTGACCAACGGCGGCACCGAGGCAAACCAGCTGGCGCTCCTCGGACTTGCCGAGGGCGCCCGTCAGCGCGACCGCAAGCGCGACCGCGTGATCGTGTCGGCGATCGAGCACGATTCGATCCTGGACAACCTCCCGCTGCTGCGAGCCGCGGGCTTTACCGTCGACCTGGTACTTGTCTCTTATACACATCTCCGAGCCCACGAGACCGATCAG
>CABSNX010000034.1 GCA_902479205.1 uncultured Collinsella sp.
ATAAGAGACAGCCATGGAGCCGGTGGGCACCACAAAGGGTTCGACCACAAACGAGCGAATCAGGAAGGTGGCGACCAGTGCGATCGCGACGACCACGATCCACTCAAACGCACCCTTTAGCACGGAATGCTGCGATGGAACCATTCTCACTCCTTGCTCTGCGAATACGATGCGTCCAGGATGTCCTGCGCGTATGCGCGCTCCTCGGGCGTGAGCCGCGCCGTCTCGATCAGGTCGGGACGCCAGCGGCAGGTGCGCTCGATGGCATTCTTACGGCGCCAGGCGTCAACCTTGGCATGATCGCCGCTCACGAGCACCGGCGGCACGCCCTCGCCGTTGAACTCGGCGGGGCGAGTATACTGCGCGTACTCGAGCAGGCCACCGTCCTCGGCAGTCGAGAACGACTCATCGACGTTACTCATCTCGTCACCAAGGGCGCCGGGAATCAGACGCACGACGGCGTCGGCAACGACCATAGCGGGAAGCTCGCCGCCCGTAAGCACGTAGTCGCCGATCGATAGGCGCTCGTCGGCATACGCATACGCGCGCTCGTCGACACCCTCGTATCGACTGCATACAAACAGCAGGCGCTCGCTTTTGAGCAGGCGCTCGGCCACATGCTGCGTAAAGGGTTCGCCGCAGGGCGTAAAGAACACCACGGTGGGCTTGGGACCCTCAGAGCTAATAGCCTCGATGGCCTCGGCGATGGGCTCGACCTTCATGAGCATGCCCTGCCCGCCGCCGTACGGCTCGTCATCGACGGTACGATGGCGGTCGTGCGTCCAGTCGCGCAGGTTATAGGCCTTAAAATCAAAAAGGCCGGCCTTGCGGGCGCGGCCCAAGATCGATGTGGACATGACGGGCTCAAACATCTCGGGAAAGACCGAAAGGGTCTCAATCAGCATGTTGTCCTCCCTACTTGTCCATATCAATCAAACCGTCCATAACGTGGACGGAAATTGTCCCCTGATCGGGAAGATCGAGCACAACCTGCTCGATCACGGGAATCAGCACCTCGCCGTACCGATCGCCCTCGACAACCCAAACATCGTTGGCGGGAGTCGACATGATCTCGACAATCGTGCCGAGCAAGCCAAAGCGCTCGTCGACCACCTCGCGACCCATCAGGTCGGTATAGGCGGCATCGAGCGAATCGAGCTCAAAATCGTCACGGTTTGCCAGCACGTAGCATCCGGTGATGCCCTCGGCGGCCGTCAAGTCGTCTATGCCCTCAAACGAGACCAGATCGCCATCGCCCGTATCGATGACGGATACGACCGTGCAAAAACGGTCGCGCTTGAGCGCCGGTGGCGTCAAGGCGACGCGCATACCCGGCGTCAATACAGAAGGAAGCCCCCGCAGCGGCTGCGCGAGGACCTCCCCCTTCCTTCCGTGCGGCTTGACCACACGGGCGATGTTTTTGTACTGGGACCTCAAGGTCCTAGCCCAGAACCTCTACCTCGACTGCAGTGTCGAGGCGAGCGGCCAGTGCACGGGCGAGCGTGCGAATGGCCTTGATGGTACGGCCACGACGGCCGATGACCTTAGCGACGTCATCCTCGGCAACCGAAACCTCAATCGTGGAGGCGTCGTCACCATCGATGACCTCAAGGCTCACGGAATCCGGGTCGTCGACGATCTGAACAACGAGATATTCGACGAGATCGGCGATGCGATCTGAGAGCATTGCCTCACCCTCGAGCTGTGCAGCGTCAACCTCAGGCACGATTTACTCCTCGGCGCCCTCAGCGGCCTCAGCGGCAGCCTTAGCGGCCTCGGCCTCTTTGGCGAGCTGCTTCTTGGACTTCTTGACGACGGTCTCGGTCTTCTCGCCCTCGTTGGCGGCCTTGACCAGAGCAGCGACAGCGTCGGTGAGCTGAGCGCCCTTGGACTGCCAGTCAGCGATCTTCTCGAGATCGAGGTTGATGGTCTTGGGGGCGGTCATCGGGTTGTAGCGGCCAACCTCCTCGATGATACGACCGTCACGCGGGGCGCGGGAATCGGCGACGACGACACGGTAGTACGGACGCTTCTTAGCGCCGTGACGAGCAAGGCGAATCTTGACTGCCAAAGGAAACTCCTCCAACCAAGCAGCTTTAGGCTGCAACTACAAACAAACAGTTGAACATAATACGCCATCGACGCGGGCAGGTGAAGTCCGTGAGACCAACTTCTTCGGTGTAGTCGAAGGCAAATCCATATCTTAGACAAGAATTCGCGATTTGCAAGCACATCCACGCACCCCACATGAGCTGCGCGGTATACTCATGCCATGAAAAGACGCGAACATACATACGGTTATGAGGATGCTGCGGGCGTCACGCCGCCGCCCTGGACGGGGCCGGCGGTGGGCCTCATGGATCTCGATGCGTTTTTTGCGAGCGTGGAGATGCTCGATCATCCCGAGTGGCGCGGCAAGCCACTCATCGTGGGCGGCGATGCCGATTCCCGCGGCGTCGTGTCCACCTGCTCATACGAGGCACGTCGCTTTGGCGTGCACTCTGCCATGCCCTCGGCCGAGGCACGGCGCCTCTGTCCGCAGGCCATTTGGACGCACGGCCACTTTGATCGCTACCACGAGGTCAGCGCTCAGGTCATGGCGATTCTCGCCGACGAGACCCCGCGCGTTGAGCGCGTATCCATCGACGAAGCCTTTATCGATATCACACCGGGTCGCTTTGCACCCGAGGACCCGCTGCTGGTTGCGCGGCGCATAAGCGACCGCGTCGCAGCGCTGGGAGTGACCTGCTCAATTGGCGTGGGCTGCAACAAGACGGTCGCAAAGATCGCAAGCGAGCGGGACAAGCCGTTTGGGCTGACCATCGTGCGCCCCGGAACCGAGCAGCGCTTTTTGGCTGCGCTGCCGGTATCTGCCATGAGCGGCATCGGGAGATCGGCCGAGGAGCGGCTGCGCCGCATGCGCATCTACACGCTCGGCGAGCTATCCCGCGCACCGGAATCCACCTTGGCCTCTATTTTTGGCATCAACGGCGAACGCATGCGCCAGCGTGCGCTGGGACTCGAACTCTCCGAAGTCACGAGCCTCGATGAAGAGCGCGAGGTCAAGTCGGTCAGCAATGAACGCACCTTTGCGAAAGATTTGACTGAGCGTGAGGACATCGAAGCGGCGATTGCGCTGTTGGGAGAGTCAGTGGGACGCCGCCTGCGCCGTCAGGGACTAACGGGTGCCACGGTGACACTCAAACTCAAGTATTCGTATGGAAGCGGTCGCTCGGCACAGCGCCGGCTGCCCCATCCGACCGACGATGAGAACATCTTCGTGGCAGTGGCGCTCGAACTGCTCGACAACATCTGGCAGGAAGGGATGCATGTGCGCTTGGCGGGCGTCGGCATGAGCGACTTTTACCATCAGGGCGGTATCCAGACCGACCTGTTCTGCGAAATCGACGACCGCGGAGCCCAATCCAGCGACCGTCGCGACCTCTCGGTCGCCATCGACGCCGTCCGAGACAAGTTCGGCGACACCGCCCTATCCTTCGGCCGTCAATCCCGCTTCAACGATTAGTCCCTTAGACAAAAAGAAAGCCGGGCAGCTGCGAATGATGCAGCTGCCCGGCGAACGGTAAAGGTTAGCTAAAACCCCGTCCCAAATGAGCTACTAGAGGAGGTCGAGGGGAAGCTGGGGGGCGTCGCCCCAGAGCTTTTCGAGACGGTAGAACTCGCGCGCCTCAGGAGTGAAGACGTGGACGACAACCGAACCGTAGTCCATGAGCATCCAGGTCTTCTGCTCGCGGCCCTCGATGGAAAACGGGTGCTCGCCGCAAGCCTCGGCGACCTTCTCCTCAATCTCGTCGACGATCGAATCAACCTGGCGGTTGTTGGTGCCGGTAGCAAGGACAAAGTAGTCGCACACATCGGAAAGCTCTGTCAGGTCGAGCACTTGCACGTCCTCGCCTTTCTTGTCGTAGGCGGCCTGCGCGGCGGCGCGAGCGACTTCCTCGGCGGCGACACCGCTCGCGGACAGCGAGGCGGCAGTGCGGTCGGACGTGGCAACGAAACTCTTGTGCTCCACGCTTTCAAGAATCTGCTCGTCGGTCATGGTCTCGTCGGCCATGGAATACCTCTTTCTAGACAGCCCGAGCTAGCGCAGCTGGGCGTAATGGTTGTAAATCGTAATAGCCGTGGGATAAAGATAACGCCCGGTCTGGATCACATAGACCAGACCCTGCGCAAAACAGGAGAAGAACAACTCATCGAGCGTCGACTCCCCCACCATCTTGCGCAGCGCATGCGCATAGTCGCCGTGGCGGTTGGGCTCGATGGCATCGGCCACAAAGACCACCATATCGAGCGGCGTCATGTCGCAGGCACCCACGGTGTGACGGTCGACAGCCTGGAAAACGGCCGGCGACAACTCGGGGAAAAGCTGCGGAAGCTCATAGGCGGCAACAGGGCCATGCAAAAGCGGCGTCGCGGCGGAAGGAGAGCCGGCAATCTTAATGCCGTAATGCAGAGCGCGCGTGACCAGCTCGTCATCGGAAAGCACCTTGTCCCAGTCGTGGATCAAGCCGGCGGCAGCGGCATCAAAGCGGTCGACGCCGTAGACCTCGGCCAGGTGAAGTGCGGTCTCGGCAACACCCAGCGAATGCACATAGCGCTTGCGCTTATCCTTCATGCGAACATCGAGCAGCTCTTGAATGCGCTTGAGCAGCGCGCGCTCATCGCCCTCAAACTGATCCTCTACCGACAACGTAGACCCCCATCACTCAAAATCTTCTTGACCCAGATCGACATACAAACCGCGCTTGCGAATGTAGCCGAGCACAGACTCGCTCGTAAGATAGCGCACGCTCATGCCGCGGGCAACTCGCTTACGAATGTTCGTCGAGCTGATCGCCAGCGCCGGAATCTGAATATAGCGCACGTCGAACGGCAGCCCCGACTCTTTGATTCGGGCACGCGCCGTATCGATATCAAAGCCTGGTCGTGTCGCAGCAATAAAGGTTGCCAGTTCGGCAATCTCATCTGCATTGTGCCAGGTCACAATATCGATAATCGCATCGGCACCCGTAATAAAGTAAAGCTTCACCCGTGGCGGGTAAAACTCGCGAAGGGCGCGCAGCGTATCGGCTGTGTAGGTGACACCGGCACGATCGATCTCGAAGCGGCTTGCCAAAAAGGCCGGGTTCGCGGCGGTCGCGAGGACCGTCATGGCATAACGGTCCTCAGCAGGCGTCACCGGTTTGTCGAGCTTAAAGGCGGGAGAGCCGGCCGGCATAAAGAGCACGGCGTCCAAGTCGAGCGACTCGCGCGCCTGCTCGGCGGTAACCAAGTGCCCATAATGAATCGGGTCAAAGGTACCACCCATAATGCCGAGCCTAAACTCCTGCCCGTCTTCTAGAGGAAGCTCGGGC
Organism: uncultured Collinsella sp.; assembly: GCA_902479205.1. Taxonomy (GTDB): domain Bacteria; phylum Actinomycetota; class Coriobacteriia; order Coriobacteriales; family Coriobacteriaceae; genus Collinsella. Next base: position 5,376 of record CABSNX010000034.1, read on the forward strand.
AGACCGATTCCACCGCGCAGTGACATGGCTTACTCGCCCTCCGGGGTCTCGACGTCTTCCGCAGCAACAGCGTCATCGGTACCGTCAATGGCATCCACCGCGTCGACAGCCTCCAAGCTATCGTCCGCGACATCCTCGACATCAACGACCTCGACGGCGACGTCCTCGCTACCGTCCTCAAGCTCGTCCTCGAACTCCGAGAAGTCCTCGGCGCCCTCAAAGTCAAAGGCGCGCTGGCAAATGCGAACCTCGTCGCCGGCACGGCAACCGGCCTTTTCGAGCGCATCGTCAACACCCATGCGGGAAAACTTATGCTGCAGATAGATGACGGCCTCCTCATTTTCCCAGTCGGTCTGGATAACCAAGCGCTCGATGGCGCGACCGACCACGCGGAAGGCACCGGGCTCCTCTTGGACAATACGGAACCGCTTCTCGCGCTGCAGGCGGCGACGCTCCCACTCCTCATCGCGCAGATCGACCGGCTCATCAGAGACCGCCAGCTCAGCGCGGAGCTTAGCCACCTGCTCGCCCACGGCAAGCATCAACGTGTTGAGACCGGCACCCGTCACAGCGGACACGGCAAAGAACATATGGCCATCGTCGAGCGCCGCACGCTTAAGGTCGGCAATCTTGTCGGCCGTGCCCGGCGCATCGCACTTGTTGGCGACAACGATCTGCGGACGCTCCGAAAGCTCGGCACCATACTGCTCGAGCTCACGGTTGATGATGCGATAGTCCTCAACCGGATCACGATCCTCAAACCCGCCCGTCATGTCAACGACATGCATGATCAGGGCCGTGCGCTCAATGTGGCGCAGGAACTGATGGCCCAGGCCACGACCCTCGCTCGCGCCCTCGATGAGACCGGGGACGTCGGCAACGACGTAAGAATATTCGCCGGCACGCACCATGCCCAGATTGGGCACGAGCGTGGTAAACGGGTAGTCGGCGATCTTGGGGCGGGCGGCACTCATGCGTGCAATGAGCGAAGACTTACCCACCGAGGGAAAGCCCACGAGCGCGGCATCGGCCATAAGCTTCATCTCGAGCTCGATCCAGTGTTCCTCAGCCGGCTCGCCGAGCTGGGCAAACGCGGGCGCGCGGCGCACCGACGTCACAAAATGAGTGTTACCCAGACCGCCAGCACCACCGGGCGCCACGACAACGCGCTCGCCGTCGTGCACCAGGTCGGCAATCTCGAACATCGGGGTCTGCGTCTCGGGATCGAGCTCGCGGACTACGGTGCCCATGGGGACTTTCAAAATCAGGTCCTCACCGCTTTTGCCGTTGCGGCGGGCACCCTGGCCATGCGTTCCGCGCTCAGCACGAAAGTGATGCTTAAAGCGGTAATCGATCAGCGAGGACAGCTGAGCGTCGGCCTGAATGACGACGTTGCCGCCACGACCGCCGTCGCCGCCATCGGGGCCGCCCTTGGGAACAAATGCCTCGCGCCTAAACGACATGCATCCGGCTCCGCCGTCGCCGCCGCAAACGTTAATTCGGCTGATATCGGTGAACTGTGACAACAGAATCGCCTCCTACAAAAAAGAGGGAGACCCTTGAATCCTAAAACTCAAGTGCCTCCCACATATGTGCTCTATGAAGGGTGAATTACGCGTTCGCGAGCGGGCGTACGCTGACCCTGTGCTTGATACCCTTGTGGAACTCAACGGTACCGTCGACCAGCGCGAACAGCGTGTCGTCCTTGCCACGGCCAACGTTCTCACCCGGGTGGATGTGCGTGCCGTGCTGACGGACGAGAATCGTGCCCGTGGTTACCGTCTGGCCGGCATAGCGCTTCGTGCCAAGGCGCTGACCGCGGGAGTCACGGCCATTACGGGAGGAACCGAGTCCTTTTTTGTGTGCCATTGTGTATACCTACTCTTTCGTTACGAGTGTAATCTACTCGGCGACGGGAGCCTCGGCAACAGCCTCAGCCTCTGCCTTGACAGCCTTCTTGGCGCGGGAGGTAGCCTGAACCTTCACGATCTTCAGCTTGGTGAGCTGCTGACGGTGACCCTTCAGACGACGATAGCGCTTACGCTTGTGGAACTTGAAGACCAGCTGCTTCTCGCCCTTGAACTGCTCAACGATCTGAGCGGTAACCTTGGCCTTGGCCAGCTTGTCGGGATCGGTGACGATCTTCTTACCATCGTTGAGGAAGATAACCGGCAGGGTGATCTTATCGCCCTCATTGCCCTCGATCTTCTCGACGGTGATGACATCGTCGGTGGCGACCTTGTACTGCTTGCCGCCCGTGTTAACGATTGCGTACATGTTTACTTGCCCTTCATGCATCAGTTAGTGCAACAGCCGAATATAGTAGCAGGCGATAATACCCCCGTCAACGAGTATGTGGAGCAAATCCACAAGTTCGCACAGGTATGGGGCTGACGAGTCGGCCCTCGTCGTCCTCGCATGCTTGATTCTGACGCTCGACATCGTAGGAGCAGATGGTCACGAGGTCTTGCATACCAGTGGAAACAATAGGTGCATCGACGCCCGGGGTCAAGCCCTGCAACAAAACATCAGCGGCAGAAAGCAAAATTTCCGGACGCATGGAGCCCTCGTTATCGGCATGGGTGTCGAGCATGAGCACCAGATGGTCCGGGCGCTCCCCTGCCGAAATCTCATAGCCCACCAGAGTGTGGTCAAGGTCTAGGCGCTTGCTCTTCTTACCGCGTGCGTAGTCGATGCCGTGGCCGGCGCGCAGCGTGTCGATCGCAGCGCGCACCTCGTCGGCATCCACCGGTGCCTCAGGATCGAGATGCAAATCGATACGATAGGACAGACGCGTGAGTTGCGCCGTCAGCGCCGGCGTGCGCACGTCGATGTATGCCGCCTCGATGGGGGCAAGATCGGCCGGAGAGGCAGCAGCCAGGCGCTCAAACGCCTCATCGAGGGCGACGAACTCGGTCATAAACAGGTCATACCACTCGCAGGTCGACGACGTGCCCACGGGCAGCGCCGACGAAAAGCCCACGCGCATGTGCGGAGAGAAGCCCTGCGTCACGGCATAGGGCAGCCCCGCGCGACGTACGATGCGCTCAATGGTATGAATCACTTCGAGATGGCCCAGGTACTTAAGACGGTCGCGCTTGCCATAGCGAACGCGAAGCCTAAAGAGCGAGGGATTGTCGGTCAAGCGCTCACTCATGCGCGATCACCCACCAATACGTTCTTGGCATGGAGCGTGGGGCAGATTCCGCAGCCGGTGCACGACGTGCGGGTGCAGTCGGGCGTCGTGACGCCCTCCAGCGAGCGGCGGTATTCGCGCTCGAGAAAGCCGCGCGAGCAACCGGGGCTCACGTGCTCCCAGGGCAGGTGCCAGTCCAGTTCGTAGGGCAGGTGCACGAGCTCCTTGAGATCGATACCGTTTTTGGCCGCAGCCGACTTCCAGTTGTCGAGCGAAAAATGCTCCACCCAGGCGTCAAAACGCGAGCCCGCACGCCAGGCGTCGATGATGACCGGCGTCATGTCACGGCCGGCGCGGGACAGCGCGGCCTCGACGAGCGAGGTCTCGGCATCGTGGTAGTGCACGCGGACCGCACGGTTTCGCACGCTCGTGATGAGCAGCTTTTGGCGACGCTTGACGTCGTCGTAATCGAGCTGCGGGCACCATTGGAACGGCGTGGCGGCCTTGGGGATAAACACCGACACCGAGATGGACACCGAGATGGAGCCGCGGCGCGCCTTGGGAACCATGGAGCGGCCGAGCTCGAGCACATGGTCGGCCAGATTGGCGATGGCCACGATATCCTCGTCGCGCTCGCCGGGAAGGCCCATCATGAAGTAGAGCTTCATGCGGTTCCAGCCCGCCTCAAAGGCCGCCTTGGCCGCACGGTCCAAGTCCTCCTCGGTCACGTTCTTGTTGATGATGTCGCGCATGCGCTGACTGCCGGCTTCGGGGGCAAACGTCAGGCCGCCCTTCTTTTCGCCGGCGACCGACTCGGCCATATCCACACCAAACGAATCCAGGCGCTGCGAGGGAATGGACACGCGAATGCCCGTATCTTCCAGACGGCGGTTAAGGCGACCGAGCACATCGCGGATGCAGGAGTGATCGGTGGTCGAAAGCGAGGTAAGCGACACCTCGTCATAGCCGGTCTTTTCCAGGCCCTGGATCACCGAGGACACAATCTGGTCGGCCGAGCGCTCGCGCACCGGACGATACGTCATGCCGGCCTGGCAAAAACGGCAGCCGCGGGCACAGCCGCGCAGAATCTCGATCGACAGGCGATCGTGAACGAGCTGCGCGTAGGGCACGCACGACTGCGACAGCGGATTGGTAGCTCCAAAGTCCTCAACGACGCGCTTATAGACCACCGGCGGGACGTCCTTGCCTTCGCGCGGCACGGTGTAGCCATGCGGCGAGCAGGGCTCGTCATAGCGCACCTCATACAGAGACGGCACATAGGTACCGGCGACCGTCGCGAGCTGCTCGACAATCTGAGCGCGCGAGACGCCCTCGTCGCGCAAGCGGCGATGCAGTTGGCAAACCTCGAGCAGCGACTCCTCGCCCTCGCCAATGAGGATGGCATCGAAGAAGGCTGCATACGGCTCGGGGTTATAGACCGAGGGACCACCGGCAATGATGATGGGGTCGTCCTCGGTTCGGTCGGCCGCCAGCAGCGGAATGCCGGCCAGATCGAGGGCCTCGAGGAAGTTGGTGACAGCCATCTCGTGAGGCACATGCATGCCGACGATATCGAACGAGGCCACGGGTGCCGCGCCCTCGAGCGACAGCAGCGGGATACCAGCCTCGCGCATGGCATCGCCCATATCGGGCCACGGCACATAGCCGCGCTCGCAGGAAATGCCCTCGGCCTGATTGAGGATGTTGTACAGGATGGCAATACCCTGGTTGGGTAGGCCAACCTCGTACACATCCGGGTAAATCATGCAGCAACGATAGTCGGCATCGGCCTTGGAGAGCGTGCCCCACTCATGGTCGATATAGCGACTCGGCTTCTCGACCTTTGCGAGCAGGGGCTCAATCAAATGAAAACAGTCTTGGTACACAGCGCGCAAAAGAAACCCCTAAGCAGCGAGATCAGATGCGTCCTCAATGGGACCCATGGGACGAGTAGCGCCGGCAACCGTGGTCACCAGGTCGCGAACGCGCGAGAACGTGGCGGCAGCCACCTCGTTGGCACGGCTGTAGTCGATGTCGCGCTCGTACAGCGAAACGAGCGCACGGCCCATGCCATAGGTGCCCGCGGCGGCGGTCAGCGCCTTGACGGCAAACCCAATATGCGGCGTCTGCTTTACCAGGGCGCGGGTGACGGCGCGGAGCACCAAGCCGCCGGCAAGCACGCCCGCGACCTCATAGCCGCGCTCGGGCTTTATGCCGCGTCCAAAGATGGCCGCGAGCTCAAAGAGCATGCCCACCTGCGCCAGCGCCATAACGGGATAATCGGCCCCCGGCAAAAACACCAGCGCGCCCGTCGCCATATTGGTAAGCGCGCACGAGGTGATGATGCGGTTAGCGGCAGCGATACGCATAAAGGTGAAGTTCGCCGCAAAGGCTGTCTCCTTGTCCGTGCGGTCGAGAATCCAGCGGGCAAGCGTCTCGAGCAGATACGTCTTATCGGTGGCCGCCACCGCGCCGAGCATGGGCGTGGATTCCTGGATAAAAGGCACCTCGACAGCGGACTCGGCAAGCACGCACACGGGGGCGCCGGCAATCACAAGCTCCTGTACAGCGCTCTCAAGACGGTCGGATCCGCACGAAAGGACCAGCACCACGTCGGTATCGGTCTTGGGGACGATACGATCCTCACCCAGGCGCTCAACTCGCACAATGCCCGACGTCGTCTGCGGCACGAAGGCATCGCGCACCGTCTCGACCAAAAAACGCGAGGCAGACGAATCGAGGTAGACGGACACGCGTACCGGCGTGTCGGAATCCTTCTTGGTGGTCGCGCCCATCTTAAAGACGCGGGTCAGCTTGTCCACGGGAATCTTCATAGCAAACCCCTCCAGCGGTTACGCGGCGCCCGAACGATGCCGCCATATGGATTGTACGATACCCACCGTCAGCAACTGAATCATCATCGACGACGAACCAAAACTAATGAACGGCAGCGGAATACCGGTAATCGGCATCATGCCGATGCACATGCCGATGTTCTCGAAGGTCTGGAACGCCCACATGCCGACGATGCCCACGCACGATAGGCGCAAGAACAGCGACTCGCACTTAAAGGCGACGCGAATCGTCGAGAATATGAGCAGCACGTACAGGCACAGCAGCAAAAAGGAGCCGCAGAAGCCAAAGGTCTCGGACAAAAAGGCAAAGACGAAGTCGGTATGGAACTCGGGCAGAAAGCCACCGGCAGACTGCGTCGCATGGCCCAGCCCTTTACCGAAAAAGCCACCCGAGCCGACGGCAATGAGCGACTGCTGCAGGTTGTAGGCATCATCCGAATCGGCATTATCGGGGTCGATAAAGACGGTCAGTCGGTTCATCTGGTACTGCTTGATCAAAACGTCATGGCCCAAAAGAGAATCGAGCACCGAATCGAGCGCCAGGATGAGCGCCACCAGGCCCACAAGCAGCGCCAAGGTCGACAGCACCCATTCGCGACGCGCACCGCTCATGCAGATCACAACGGCACCCGACACCAACACGACCAGGCCCGAACCCAGGTCGCCCATGGCGACGACGGCCAAAAACGGAACGGAGAGCATGCCGCAGAGCTTAATGTAGTCGCGGGCGGTATCGATGCGGCCGTTGTACTGCGAACCAAGCGTGGCGATAAAGAAGATCGTGATGAGCTTGGCGAGCTCGACCGGCTGGAAGGTAAGACCGATACCGGGAATCTTGATCCAGCCCGTCATTCCTAAGCCGCCCGTATAGGACAGCCCCGGAATCTTGGGCGAGAAAATCACAATGAGGTCGATGACGAGCAGCGCCGTCGAGAAGTTAGAGATGCCGCGCAGATCGGTACGCCAGACGAGCACCGCAAGCACCGCACCGATGCCGATGCCCAACAGGTGGCGCGAGAATGAGGCGTCGGCCTTAAACTGCGAGGCCGACCAAATGATGATGGCGCCATAGGCTACGAGCGCCAAGGCTGCCAGCAGCACGCCGATGTGCACCTTCTGGCGAAACGTACCGCGCGAGGCCGAAAGCTGCTTGTTGACACGGTCCAGGCTGCTGCGAGAACCGGTTTTAGTTGAGCGGAACAGGTCCGCCGGCGAAAAATCCATCGCAACCTCCTATCGAACCGAGGAATCGCCCGTGGCAGAAGATGTGTCGGGCTCATCATAGATGGCACCAAGGACATCACGCACGACGTGCAGCGCGGTATCGGAGCCACCACCGCCCTGTTCCAAGACAGTGACAATCACGTACTTGGGCTCATCGGCCGGCGCGTAGGCGCAAAACCACGCGTAATCGTCCTCGCCGCTCTTCTCGCCCGTGCCGGACTTACCGTAGACCGTGGGGGTCAAGGAGTTAAAGTGCGCGGCGGTCGAAGTCGACGCCGAGTAAATCACATCATGCATGCCGTTGCGGACCAGCGCCAGGTCGGCATCGCTATTGATGTGGGCCTCCAGGCGCTTCTTTTTGCCCTTACCGTTGTACTTATAGGCATCGCCGTCGCCATCGCGCGACACCGCCGACAAGAAGACGTGGGGCACATACTGCTTGCCGCCGTTGGCAAGGCCCATGTAAGCACAGGCCATCTGCAGCGGTGTCACCAAAATGTCGCCCTGGCCGATAGCGATGTTAGTCATATCGCCGGCGTTCCACTTGCGGTCCTCGGCCGAGGCGTCGGTAAAGTACGACTCTTTCCACTTGGCGTCGGGAATGCGGCCCGTTCCCTCGCTTGGCAGATCGATGCCGCAGGTCTTGCCCAGACCCCAACGGCGAAAGACCTCTTGCAGGCCCTCGGGATGCTGGTCGTTGTAAAAAAACTGTCTCTTATACACATCTCCGAGCCCACGAGACCGATCAGTA